>PHAG01000016.1 GCA_002841625.1 Firmicutes bacterium HGW-Firmicutes-1
TCTAATTTTATGATGAGGTTATATCATACTATAGATTTATCAAACGGGACATAATCACAAATGATATACTAGGACATTATCATAAATGGTTCAGAAAAATAAACAGTGTTTATAAAAACAATATTGACAAGAAGAACAGATTCCATTATAATACAGATTGTAATGATTACAAATATGAAAATAATACAATTAATATATGGCCATTTATTAATTGTAAAAGATGACATTAGAGGAGTACTTCCATGGAAATATTAAATAATAATATTAGTACCTATCTATTGAAGAACAAGATCAAGCCTTCTTACCAAAGGATTAAAATTATGCAATATTTAGTTGAACGTAAAAATCATCCTACAGTTGAAAAAATACATAGTGATTTAGTGAATGAAATTCCAACTCTTTCTAAGACAACAGTGTACAATACTTTGACTATTTTAATGAATGCAAATATTGCAAAAAGCTTAACTATTCATGGTAATGAGTTAAGATATGATGCAGATATTCAAAGTCATGGTCATTTTATGTGTAGCCAATGTGAGACTATATATGATTTTAATATAGACTTTGATAATTTATGCATAGATGGTTTAAATAATTTCCAAATAGATGAAAAAAGCCTTTTTTATAAAGGCATTTGCGAACAATGTTTAAAAAATAAAAATTAAATGGAGGCAATGAATGAAATCATTAAAAGGAACAAAAACATCTGAGAATTTACTAAAGGCTTTTGCAGGAGAATCACAAGCTAGAAATAGGTATACATATTATGCAGCAGTAGCAAAAAAAGAAGGATATGTGCAAATATCAAATTTGTTTACTGAAACTGCTGACAACGAAAAGGAACATGCAAAAAGATTTTTTAAGTTTTTAAAAGAAAGCTTAAATGGAGAAATGGTAGAAATTCAAGCATCTTATCCAGTGGCTTTTGGGGATACAAAGTTTAACTTATTAGCAGCTGCCAATGGAGAAAACGAAGAATGGTCAGATCTTTATCCGGAATTTGCAAGGATTGCAGAAGAGGAAGGTTTTAAAGAGGTAGCAATCGTATTTAATAAAATTGCTGAAATTGAAAAACATCATGAAGCGAGATATCGCAAATTGTTAAATAACATAGAAACAGATAAAGTTTTTACAAAAGATACTACTGTTAAATGGAAATGTGGTAATTGCGGGTTCATTCACGAGGGTACTGATGCATTAGAGTTATGTCCTGCTTGTGCACATCCTAAGAGCCACTTTGAAGTGTACGTTGAAGCATATTAAGTACCATCATAAATTGCAATAAAGTTAAGTGCCGATAGAGGATTATAATCTATCGGCGCTTTCTTGTCCAGCTATCGATACGAAATAAAGATAAGCTAATGTAATTTCATAAATATATCTAGTACTATTTTTGAAAATGATATACAATATCTTTATTACAATCATAAAAACGAGGAGAATTATATATGAAAAATGCTATATTTGTTATTATATGCTGTATTATTTTAGCTGTAATCGTTGTAATTCTCGCTCCAAAGGGAAAGCTCATTGCTCAAATTAATAAAGAGGAAACAAATTCAAATACTTTAGTTATATACAGTCCACTGAATGAAGAAATCATCATACCGATTGTAAAAGAATTTCAAGAAACAACAGGAATACAAATAACCTACTTGTCGGCTGGTACAGTTGATTTGCTTACTCTTTTGGAGCGTAAGGGTGACAAACCATTAATGGATGTCCTCTGGGGAAGTAGTAAAGAATTCATAGATTCAAAATTGGAGTATTTTCAACCTTATCAAACCTCCTATGACAGCAAAATTCACA
Organism: Firmicutes bacterium HGW-Firmicutes-1; assembly: GCA_002841625.1. Lineage (NCBI taxonomy): Bacteria > Bacillati > Bacillota > Firmicutes bacterium HGW-Firmicutes-1. The sequence goes on from PHAG01000016.1 coordinate 1,810, forward strand.
AGGGATTTAAACATGATAGAAATGATTGGAACGGATTTAATCTTTTGCCAATTGTTTTAATGTATAATAAAAAGTTAGTCTCTCCGGAAGAGGCTCCAAAATCATGGGAAGATTTACTGGATCCAAAATGGAAAGGAAAGATGGTATATACTGATCCAAATAATTCGGGGTCCTCATTTATGATTTTGTCTACATTACTATCACTAGGTAAAGAAGGTAATGAGTATAATTGGGGTAATGTCCGTAAATTTTTAAATAATGTTGATGGTAAAATTATGGCTAAGTCTTCTGAAGTATACAATGGAATAGCGAATGGTGATTTTGCATTGGGATTAACAATGGAGGAGGCGGCAGTAAGACTAATTAGAAATGGTGCTGATGTGGAGATGGTGTATCTTGAGGAAGGGACACCTGTGATTACCGATGTAATTGTCCTGATGAAAGATGCACAAAATTTGGAAAATGCAAAAATATTTATTGATTTTGTATTAAGTGATCATGTGCAAAAATATATGGTGGATTATTTTTATCTTCGCTCTATTAGAACAGATATTACCCCTCCAGAAGGGTTGATTAGCATAGAGGATTTGAATATTCTTGATTCTAATAGCGCGGATATTTATAGGAACAAAGACGAAATTTTACATACTTTTGACCAGCTCCTTTCAAAATAACGATATGGAGATCAATATGAAAAAATCCTTTCCCCTTTTCTACAAATTATTAATTTCATTTATTGTTTGCGGTATTATACCATTGATTATTATTAGTATATTAATCTACGGGCTTTCTGTGAGATTTATTAATGATATGATTTATGAACAAACACGTTTAAACCTCACCAATATGCATCAAGAGCTAAACGTGATTTTAAAAGACTATGAAGATATTATGATCACACTTCAGAGTGATGAAACAATTATGAATGCTTTATCTAATGATTTGACTAAAAATAATGAAAATAAAATATATGAGAAAATATATGATGCGCTAAAGAATCGAACTGGAAAACCACCATTGTATATATTAAATACAACAGGAGATGTTATATTTTCTACCAATCCATTGCCACATATATATGAGACTGGTATCAAAAACAATTGGGGAATTTTTCGAGAAGTAACCCAGGGAAATGATGGTACTACAACGATTTATCCTCAAAAGATAAATTATGAAGAAGGTAAAAGTAGCTTATTAAGTATGGGTAGAAAAATACTGGATTCGAAGGGCAATCCTATTGGATATGTTATTATAGATGTATATCGAGATACCATAATAAATATATTTAGACCCCACATTAATGGGGTGCCGATTCATATTGTAGTTTTAGATGACTATGACTATACTGTTTTAGATATTCAAAATCCGAATATGGAAGGCAAGTTTCAAAATGCTACATATCTCAATCATGCGAAAGATATAGAATTTAAAGGTTTTTTCAGTGAACTAGAAAGGGATAGTTATTTAACAATTTCATATAAGGATACTTATTCAAAAACAACTACAATAGCCAATGTTCATTCCAATATTTTTCATCAACTGAATGGTATTGTGAAAACACTTCTTATTATAGGATGTTTTATAAGCTTGCTTATATGTTGTTTGATCTCTATAGTATTAGCGGAGCATATATCAAATCCAATGAAGCAATTAATATATATCATGAGTAAAGTAGAAAAAGGTGACTTTTCAGCTTATACTAGCTTTAATCGTAATGATGAAATTGGTGCGTTAGGAACATATTTTAATCAAATGGTTCTACAACTTAAGAAATATTTAGATCGGCTTATGGAAGAACAAAATAAACTCAGAGTCACTGAAATAAAAATGTTGCAGGCGCAAATCAATCCGCATTTTTTATACAATACACTTGATGTCATTAAATGGAGTGCAAAGCTAAATAAAACGGAAGAAGTAACCAGTATTGTAACAAATTTAGCGAAAATACTTAGAAATAGTATCGATTGTGAAGAGGAATATGTTTCTGTAAGAAAGAGTATTGAATTTATCAACAGTTATCTTGCAATACAAAAAATAAAATATAATGATAAATTCGATGTCAATATTGACATTGATCCATCCATACTAGAACTCAAAACGCTTAGATTAATTTTGCAACCATTTATTGAAAATGCAATTATTCATGGGCTCACTTACATCGATCATACTGGTCTAATTACAATCATTGGAGAGAAAGATGGTGATGACATCATTTTTTATATTATAGATAATGGAGTTGGTATGACAGAAGATACAATCAAGCGCATAAGTAAAAGTACGAATGATAATCATATTGGTATATATAATGTTGATAAAAGAATTAAGTTATATTACGGCGATAAATATGGTGTACATATAGAAAGCATTGAAGAAAAGGGAACTAAGGTTACAATCAAAATACCTTATTTAACTGGAGGCGATAACCAATATGATTAAAGTTGTAGTTGTTGAAGATGAGGAATTTATTAGAAGAGGAATGATTTTGACAACACCTTGGGAAGAATTTGATTGTGAGGTAATCGGTGAAGCACGAAATGGTATTGAAGGTATCAATTTAATTAAGAAATTAAACCCAGATATAGTAATTACTGATGTTAGAATGCCGATTATGGACGGCATAATGATGATTAATGAACTAACAAATTTTGTAGAAGCTGAATATATTATTGTTTCAGGTTTTGACGATTTTAAATATGCACAGCAAGCCATTAAATTAGGTGTAAAAGATTATCTATTAAAACCCATTGACGATACAGAGTTTTATAATACGTTAAGAAAAATAATTGAGGTTGTAAAAGGAAAGCAAGATCATACCAACACCGCAGATCATTACTCTCAAATATCTAACTGCAAGCTCCAGTTCTTCAAGGAATACGAGTTCGAACTTCATTATGACAGCAGAAAAAAATACGTCTTTGAAGCAGTAGAATACATAAAAACAAATTATTACCGTGAAATTACATTAAGAGATGCCGCCGACAGTCTCTATATAAGTGAAAGCTATTTAAGCAGATTATTTAAAACACATACAAGCTACACCTTTATAGAATACTTAACAAGCTACAGAATTAAAATGGCCATCTCGCTATTAAAGGATCATAGAATAAAAGTATATGAAGTATCAGATAAAGTAGGATACAAGGATTCAAAATATTTCAGTGTTATATTCAAAAAATATATAGGAGTCACACCCTTAGAATTCAAATATAGTGTATCACATTAATAGTTATAATCATCTGCTTTCAAATTATCGAAAAAGGAACATTTAGTAAAAGTTCTCAGACTGTCAACAAAGGCATTTTTTCTTATCGGTGTATGTATTATTGGCAGTACGTGTTCATTTTTCTGGCCTTACCCTTCGGCCGGTCAGGCGAAAAATGAACACGTACTGCCTTTTGTATTCATCTAGAAGAAAAAATGCTTTTATCTCTGTTTCGTTAATCGATAATTAATTAGATTGTCGACAACCTATTACAAGTTTTTAAGTTATAAATTTCTTTGCCTAATCATAAAGTGTCCATAATATTAAACCATATAAGAGAATATTGGATTGTCCTTCTTCTTCAAATTCTATACAATTTTATTAACTAATGATAGCACTACAATTAAATTAGCAATAAAACTAAAGGAGATTGATTATGAAAAAACGTATTTTAGCATCAGTAATGGTAATTATGTTAACGATTACTTCTATGAGTATTGTATTTGCTCAAGAAGAAAACAAAGAAGTAGTAATTAAAAATGTTATTTTATTAGTACCAGATGGTACAAGAGTTGATTCAATAACGTTAGCAAGATGGTACAATGGTGGGGAACCGTTAGCAATGGATGAATTTGCTTGTGGACTTGTAAGAACCTATAATTCTGACTCTCCAATAGCGGACTCAGCTCCTGCAGGTAGTGCTATGGCAACAGGCTTTAAAAGTAAAACTGGATTTATAGGAGTTCTTCCAGATGAAAATACGATGCCTGGACTGAAACCTCTTGCAAAAGGTGATGAAAGAAGACCGGTTGCTTCCGTCTTAGAAGCGGCACAGTTAGCAAATAAATCAACAGGTTTGGTTGCAACCTCTGAAGTAATGCATGCTACACCAGCAGCATTTTCGGCACACTATCCTAATAGAGGTGCTTATGATATCTTAAGTAAGCATATGGTTTATAATGAAGTTGATGTAGTTTTTGGTGGTGGTTATGAATTTATGATACCTGAAGGTCGTAAAGATGATGCAAATATGGTAACAGTTCTAGAATCAAAGGGCTACGAAGTGTTAACAACAAAAGAAGAGTTTGATAGCTTTAAAGGCGAAAAGGCATGGGGTCTTTTTGCAGATGCTTCACTTCCATATGATTTTGACAATGACGGAAGTGTACCAACCTTAGAAGCAATGACTGACAAAGCAATCGATATATTAAGCAAAGATAAAGATGGATTTTTCTTAATGGTTGAAGGTAGCAAAGTGGACTGGGCTTCTCATTCGAATGATCCAATTGGAATTATTAGTGATTTACTTGCTTTTGATAAAGCTTGCAAAGTTGCACTTGATTATGCAAAAACAAATAAAGATACAGTTGTAATCATTGTACCTGACCATGGTAATGGTGGTATCAGTATTGGAGCTTCTAGTCTTGATAAAGGTTATGATAAAGAACCATTATCGAGTTTCCTTGAGCCTTTGAAAGCTGCAAAGCTTACAGGCGAAGGTATTGCAACAAAATTAAATGAAGATAGAAGTAATATTGTTGAAGTAATGGCAACATACTATGGAATCACTGATTTAACAGATGAGGAAATTGCAATCATAAAAGAAGCTAAGCTAAGCGCTATGAATGTTGCCGTAGGTCCAATGATAAGTGAAAGAGCTCATATTGGATGGACTACAAAAGGACATACTGGTGAAGATGTTGTACTTTTCATTTATTCGCCAGATCAAGACCGTTTAACGGGTGTTGTAGAAAACACAGACATCGCTTTATATATGGCTAGGAAATTAGGTGTTAATTTAGCTGATACAACCAAAGAGTTATTTGTACCTGCAAGACAAGGATTTGAAGAATTAGGTGCAAAGGTTGCTTGGAGTGAACCAGTTAAATACAATCCTATTGTTACAGTAACAAAAGGTGATGATGTTTTAGAACTCTTAGTACATACGAACAAAGCTATCTATAATGGAAAAGAAGTAGTGCTTGATGGCGTTATTGTATATAATGGAATTAGTACCTATGTTCCACAAGACGCATTAGATTTGTTTCAAGTAGCTAAATAAGAGAAATTAAACCAATTAAAAAACTCCTTTCTGGTTAAACCAAAAAGGAGTTTTTTTGAAATACAAGTTATTTATTAACAAAGCTCTCATAGGTTCGTTTAACAAATACAATACCTTCTTCACGCGAAGTGTATTCTAGTGGATTAATCGTATTGTTTCCAATACCTTTCATGATATTATGTTTAGCTACATACCTTACTTCATTTATAGCCCAGTCAGCAATTAAATGTTCATCTGCAAATTTGTTTACACCCGATACATTAAAATCCATATTAGGCTTAGCTGCGTTTAAAGCTCTATAAAGCATGATACAGATTTCTTGACGTGAAATACTAGAATTTGGAGCAAACCTATCATCAGTGATGCCTTTTACAATACCAAGCTTGAAGGCTTCTAATACGTACATATCAGAAGTATCTTTGAAAGGATTGGTCAAAGATGGTGTAACTTGTTCACTAGTTAGAGCTTGATAAAGCAAAACAGCAATACTGCAAAATTCCTCTCTAGTAATGTCTTGTTGTAAGTTCGTTAGCACTTTATTTGTTACAAGTGAATACTCTTCCGCTTTCTGTAATTCTTCCACTGCCCAAGAATTGGCAGAAAAATAGTCAAGCATATAGATTTGATTTGGCTGCTGATCAGAATTTGGTATATAAATACTTGCTAAATTTGAGTAACCGGAATTGCCTGAACTATTGCTTGAATAAACTCTATAAGTATAGGTTTCTCCTTTTGTAAGACTTGTATCATCATAATAAGTTGTATTACTTGGAGTGGTAGTTATAGGGCTATAACCACTACCATGTTGTTGCCTTTCGATATAGAATCCAGTTTCATTTTCAGAATGATCCGACCAAGTTAGATGAACTGCATTTCCGGAAAGAGTGACGGCTAAGTTAGATGGTGCTTGAGGCTTTGAAGCAAGAGAAACGGTAATTGTTTTTTCGGTGGATAAACTACTTCCAATAAAGCCAATGGTTTCTATCGTATAAGAATAGGTACCAGGTGTGACTGTTTTATCTGTATAACCATTTTGAGTGGAGTTTACTACGCTAATATTGGAGTACAATTCACCTGCTGTTTTCCTTTTCACTCTATAATAATCTACTCTTTCAGGTGTACTTTCCGTCCAGCTAAGTTGTACGCTTTGATCAGGATTAAGCGAAACCTGGAGTTCAGGTTTTAGTGGTTCGAGTAAGGAAACAGTAACCTCAATGCTATTAGAAGAATATCCATAAGATGTATTGTACCCTTGAATCCGAAATGTAAAGGGTTGAGAAGCGAACATATATGTAGGAAATGTAAATGTTTTAGTAGTTTCATCGGCATAAGCAAAAACCAAATCATCATAATTATTATTATTATTTGTTTTATATTGTATCCTATAATATTCTTCATTGTTTGAATTATCATTCCATGTAAAAGTAACTGTTGCATTAGAGCCTAATACTGCTTTGAAATCACTAGGAGCAACTACAAATTTAGGTATGGGAACACTTGCTGCAGCTGTCTGATACATAGAAAATGGTAATAGTACAAGGGTTACTATTATGCAAAAAAATAATTCAGTTATTCTTTGCAACAAACTTTGCTTCATAATTTATTTCACCTCTTTTAGTTTTTGTAAACCTCGACCAACTCACTTATTGTTAATAATCAAGAAGTATAATGTGTTACTTAAAATAGGGTTCAGAAATCATCATAATGTCAGGATTGGTGTTTTTAGGAACTCGATCTGTAACTAGATTTTGTATATAGAGTGTATTCACACCCGGAATATCAATTTCAAAAGGAATTGATTCGCCCTTTTTCACCACTATTTCTTTTAATACCTTACCCTCAAAATCATTTTCCCTAATCTTAATAATAACCTCCTCAGTTGAACCATCAAGGTCCTCCATGCAAGCGACACCACCGAATTTTTGATAGTTACCCTTTGGATAAATAAAACCACTATACTCATAGTAACCCGCAGTTCCAGTATAAATGATTCCCCACTTGTACTGTTGTTTGTTGACTTGGAGTAGTGTAGTGTCTGTACTTAACTGGCTGGTGTGATTGTTAACATAAGCCTCGCCCTCTAGAGGAACAAGCCCTCTTTCACCAAGATGAATAATTTGATTGATAGGGTCATAATTTACTGCAATGGAGAGTACTTTTGCTATGCTTCGAGCAGGAAGATAGGTCCTACCCTTGTAAGTTATGGGATACATTTGAGTGCCATCTTCATCAAGGGGAATATAATCGCTACCATTTAGTTTGATTTTAACAACGCGATTTAGGATAGCAACAATTTCTTCATTGGCGGCCGCAGCCCCTACAGTTCCCACAGTTATTCCTAAAATAAATACCATGCATAGGAATAAAGCAATTAATTTTTTGTGCATAATTCCATCCTCCTTTTAAAAACTAGTAATAGTAATAATAAAATACCTGTATTTATTTTTCATATCTAATTATATAGGAAAAATATTATCGTGAGTACACCCGAAAGTATTAGAATAATAATATAATAGGCTCCCAATTCTGGGAGCCGTGATTTATTGATCAATGATTAAAATATAGATTCATTAACAAGATTCGCTTTTTTTGACAGAGTATAAAGAAAATAGTTGACCTCGCTTCTTTATCCCGAGCTTTATGAAAATATTTTGTAGATGCATCTTCACAGTATTGATAGAAATTCCAAGATTTATAGCTATTTCAGGATTGGATTTATTAAATAAAACCTGTTGTACAATTTCTCGCTCCCTAACAGTAAGCAAGTTAAAGTAATCAATTTCTAGCTCAGTATCTGGTAAATTGTATAATTTTGAACGTAACGTCTTTTTCTCATAAACCCATCGCAACTTGTTAACAAGATGTGGATATAGAGTATGTAAAATGAGAAGTTCTTTTTCTAGAAAATTTCCGATGCTTTTTTCCCGATGAAGGCATAGAGCTCCATAAGACATATAGTCATCCTTTATATCAAAGCCGAGTATGTAATAAACATTATTTTCTTTTAGAAAATCATAATAATACTCGCTTTGTTTCGTCCATTTGCTATAATCTAACAAATCAGTACTACGAGCGATTAATAAATTATTCAAATTATATTTCTGATGAAATTCGTCTAAGTGAACATAATGTTGCAAGTAGTTATTTAGAGAATTCTGAGGAGAATCCATGAAAACCAAAGCTTGCTGGGGATGGGTAATAAGAGGTGGGTACAACCAAAAGTTTGCTGTATCAAACCATACTATTTTTCTAATCATATCAAGAACAATTTTACGGATTTCAAAGATGTCCTCAGTAGTACCAATAGCGGCGACTATATCAAGTATTCGTTTTTCATTTGTCATACGCTCACCCCCAACAAACGCTTAGGCATATTAAAAGTTTTTGATTTCCTCATCAAGTTGCATTAAATATTCTTGCCTCTCCATTTTAAATAAAAGTTCTTCTTCGGTTTTATCTTTTTTCTCTGCAAGCTCTTGTAGTTTCACAAAATCAGTTGCACTTTTTTGCATAGCTTCGTCGATTGTAGCCAAGGTAGCTTCAAGTACTTCAATTTCACTATCTATCTTTTCAAATTCTAATTTTTCTTTGTAAGTAAATTTCGGCTTTTTTGCTTGTGCTTTTACATTCTCTTGAGTTGGTTTAGAAGTAGATTTTGTTATGGCAACAGGCTCGGGTCGATGTAGTAAGTAATCAGAATAATTGCCGGGGTATTCTGTAATGCTTCCTTCACCTTCAAACGCAAAAATCTTCTTGCAGGTACGATCCAAGAAATAACGATCATGAGAAACTGTAATAACCGCTCCCCTGAAATCATCTAAATAGTCCTCTAAAATTTTCAAAGTATCAATATCTAAATCATTCGTTGGTTCATCTAGAATAAGGATGTTTGGTTCATCAATAAGGATTTTTAAAAGATATAAACGTCTTCGTTCACCGCCTGATAATCTAGAAATGGGGGTCCATTGCATATCACCAGTAAAAAGGAAGGTTTCCATTAGTTGAGATGCACTTATTCTAATACCAGCTCCATTGGTGATATATTCTGCAGTCTCTTTAATGTATTCTATTGCACGTATGTTGAGGGGCATTTCCTCTGATTCTTGAGAAAAATAACCAATATTAACTGTGCTACCAATATCAATCGTTCCTTGATCAACCGTAATCTTTCCAGTAATAATATTTAACAAGGTTGATTTACCAATACCATTTTCACCAATAATACCTAAACGGTCATCCCGAAGCAAGATATAACTGAAATCCTTAATGAGAAGTTGAGAGTAGGCTTTTGAAATGTTTTTTATCTCAATAATTTTATTTCCTAACCTCGAATTACCGACAGAAATATTGATTTTTGCATCGTTCAATATTTTTTCACTACTTTCAATATCTTCAAATCGTTGAATACGAGCTTTTTGCTTTGTTGTTCTTGCTCTTGCACCTCTTCGCATCCATTCTAATTCATTTCTATATAAGTTGAGACGTTTTCGTTCATTGGCATTTTCACGAGCTTGTCTTTCGATTTTCTTTTCCACAAATAGAGAGTAGTTCCCATCATATGAAAATAATTGACTGCTATCTAATTCAAGTGTCTTATTAACAACTCGATCTAAGAAATACCTATCATGGGTAATCATGATCAGGGCGCCTTTTCGAGATTCTAAATATTTTTCTAGCCAATCAATGGTGTTATTGTCCATGTGATTTGTCGGTTCGTCCAATATGAGCAAATCGCAGGGGGATATTAACGCGCTTGCAAGAGCTACTCGTTTCTTCTGTCCACCGGATAAGTGATCCATCTTTTTGTTAAAATCGGTAACGCCTAGTTTGGTTAGAATTGTCTTAACTTGACTTTCATAATCCCATAAATCTAACGTTTTCATATCATTAGAGAGTGTGATAAGCTGTTGTTGCAAATGAGCATCTGAAGGATTGTGTTCAATTGCTTCAAGTGTTTCTTCATAGTTTCGAATGAGTTCCATAGAAGGAGAATTACCCTTAAATACCTGTTGAAGTACTGTAGATTCTAAGTCATAATCTGGATTTTGAGGTAAGTATTCAATTTTAATTCCTTTGGCATAGCTGAGATTACCAGAGTCAGCAGTTTCAAGTCCAGCAATTATTTTAAGCAGTGTAGACTTTCCAGTTCCGTTTACACCTATTAGACCTATTTTATCGGTATCAGTAACTGAAAAAGAAATATTCTCAAAAAGCTTTTTTATTCCATAACTTTTGCTTATATTTTCAATTGATATTAAGGTCATGTTTGTTCATCCTTTGACAAAATAATGTTTTACAATCTATTGTACCATAATTATGCAAACGATTAAAGTTGTAATAAAATGTATAAGGTGATAATATTGTAGGAGAAATGAAGAGCTTAAATATTCGAAAGGGATGGGTGTTGTGGATTACGATAAGAAAATAAGATGGATTCGTAATGGACATTATGTTATTAATTTTATAATTATATTATTTATTTCAATTATCATTTCGGAAACAACACTTAGAATTTGTGGAAAATTCGAGGCAAGAGAGTTTTTGGAACGTGCTCAATATTTGCCTTTAATACCTTGGCAGGTTCCCGTGTTCTGTGTTTTACTTATGATTATTTTTGCAATTTCTAATTTGGTTAAGAGTAAGTTTAGCCTTACACAACCAGTATTAATTAGAATTTTATGTGTATTTGACCTAATTATTGGGGTTAGTATAAGCTATTATTTAAATCTTAGCTATAAAGGTATTTTGTTACTCATTATAGCAAATATGATTTTGTATATCAAAGAACAACGATCAAGAATTATATTTATCATCATATCATTGATTATATATAGCTTCTTTGATTACGATGTTATTTCTATTAAATTAAACATGTTCTCAATCAATGAATACATAGATTTTTACCCCGATGTGCAAAGATTATATATATACAGTATTAAGAATGTTTTTACATCCTTAAATGAAGTAGGATTCATTGCTTTTATATTTATGCTCTTACAAGGTGAGATTAGTGAAAATCAGGCTATTAAAAAACTGAATTCAAAGCTTGAGATTACAGCAGATGAGCTTCGTACTGCAAATGAAAAATTAGAAGAATATGCAAGGGAGTCTGAAGAAATTGCTAAGATGAAAGAGCGCAACAGATTGGCGCGTGAAATTCATGATATTTTAGGTCATACGCTCACAAGTATAACCATGGGAATAGAAGCCTGTTTGGCCATATTTCCAATTGATGTTGAAAAGGCAAAGTGTCAGCTTGAGAAAATTTTAGACACTTCGAAAAAAGGTCTTCTTGATGTTAGGAGATCAGTTAGAGAGTTAAAAGTGGATACGCAGAAAGATTATTCATTGATAAAATCTATACAAAACTTAACAGAAGACATCAATGAATGTACTGATACAGTGGTCAAGCTTGAAATAGTTGGTGAAGTGATGAAGCTTAAAAATGATGAAAAGCAGACTATTTTTAGAATCATTCAAGAAAGTATTACAAATTCCATGAGGCATGGAAAAGCCAAACACATAGATGTAAATATTGAATTTGACTATTACAAAATAAACATACATATTGTTGATGATGGTATTGGATGCGAAACTATAAAAAGTGGATTTGGGCTTACACATATGCAAGAACGTGTAGATATGTTAAAAGGTAGTATCCATTATGAAGCGATTAAGAACAAAGGGTTTGAAACTAAAGTCAGTATTCCAGTGAGATGGGGAGATGCATATGATTAAAATACTTATTGTTGATGATCAAGAACTAATTAGACAAAGTTTGGAGTTAATGTTAAGTAGTAGAAGTCAATTTAAAATCGTAGGAACAGCATCAGATGGTAGAGAAGCCATTGCCATGACAAGAAAATTTAAACCAGACATTATTTTAATGGATATACGAATGCCTGAAATTGATGGTATAGAATGTATAAAGATCATCAAAGAAAATTACAAAGAAATAAAGATTATCGTCTTAACCACCTTCGATGATGAAGAATATATTTTTGAATCCTTTAAACATGGGGCAAATGGATTTTTATTGAAAGGTATTTCTATTAATGAGCTAGTACATACGATTGAAACTGTTTATAAGGGCGGATCTCTAGTGGAACCGAAAGTGGCTAGTAAAGTTTTAGCACTCTTTTCACAAATGGCAAAGTCAGATTATATTTCGAAAGTAGATAGTGTTGATATCAGTTCACTTAGTATTAATGAATTGAAAATCATTCAGTTTATTGGACGAGGTATGTCGAATAAAGAAATTACAATCAAGATGAATTTTAGCGAGGGAACCATTAGAAACTACATTAGCAATATTCTTACAAAACTGAATTTAAGAGATCGCACACAAATTGCTATTTTTGCAATTCAATCAAGCATCATGATAAGAGAATTCGAAGAGTAGGTATAAATTATGAATAGAAAAAGCAAAACTATTTTAATAAAAGCATTGGTAATATGTACTTTAATGAGTATTGTTTTTTTTGTATATCAAAAAAATAGAACAATTCATATTGAATTTGGACTTTTTGCTGGAAGTAATTGGAATGTACCAATATCAGAGTGCTATAAAATATATGATGAAGCAATTAGGGAATTTGAAAAAGAATATCCTAATATTAAAGTAACCTATAGAAGTGGTGCATTAAGAGAGGATTACTCAGAGTGGGTAGCTCAAAAGATATTGAATGGAAATGAGCCAGATGTTTTTATTGTGCCTGAAGAAGATTTTAATACATTTTCGTCAATTGGTATGTTAGAAGATTTAAATGCTTATATAGAAAAGGATCATGAATTTGAATTAGATGCTTTTTATGATAAAGCTTTAGAGGCAGGTATGTATGACGATAAAAGATACTCTGTACCAATGGAGATTGTACCCTCGCTTATGTGTGTCAATGTTACATTGCTTAACAAAGAGGGAATCGTGTTGCCAGAGAATGACTGGACTTGGGGAGAGTTTTATAAGATTTGCAAAGACGTAACAAAGGATACAGATGGTGATCATATCATCGATCAATTTGGTGTTTATGGTTATCAGTGGGATCAAGCATTTTATTCAAATGGACAAGTGCTATTTGATGAAAAAGGAAAAACGCTTCAATTTATGGATGCTGCTATGGTAGAAACAATTGATTTGGTAAAAAATTTGAATCAGTTAAATCTTGGTGTAAAGGTAACAGCTAAGGATTTTGACACGGGTAAAGTAGCGTTTAGACCCTTTACGCTTGCAGAATACAGAGCCTACAGAGATTACCCTTATAGCATAAAAAAATATTCGGCTTTTCAATGGAAATATGTGAGTTTTCCTAAGGGACCGGGTGGAGAAAACATTGCTGAATCAACGCCCTTATTAATTGGTATGAGTTCAAGGACGAAGGAAGGAAAGGCTGCATGGGAATTCATTAAATATTTAACCTATAATGTAGAAACCCAACTAAATGTTTGGGATTACACCAACGGTATGCCAGCGAATAAAAGGGCAGTAGAAAAAATATTTGAACGACAAAAAACAGGCGTTGCAGGGGTACTTGATTATGAAATGCTTTCAAACTTAATTGAAGATTCGGTGATTTCATTGAGGTTTAAAAAATACAATCAAATAAAAGAAGTCATTGATCAAATTATTTATTTGGGTATTATCGAAGAAAAAAATGCTGGACAATTGGTAAGAGATATAAAAAGAGAAGTGAACAAACAGTTATTAGAATAAAGCTAAAATTTTAGGAGATACTAGTTATTTCGGTGGTATTGGAAGAATTTGAGGCACATTAATTGGGGTGCTTGTTATAGCAGTACTTAACAATGGACTGAATCTAATGAATGTAAATTCCTTTTGGCAATCCATTGCCAAAGGACTTGTAATTCTTGTTGCAGTAAAAAAGAAAAATTAATATATTTATGTTGATTGATAACGCAATACTCAATATACTAAAGGTGCACAACACGCACCTTTTCGTTTCTGATTAGAGGAATGGCCATTTAATTTATCGTTCACTTCATTTATGAGTAATGACAATTGTCATATACAAACGATGACATTATTCTATAGTTTCACATTCCTAAATCATATACAATCTAGATATAAACATAAACCTAATAGGAGAGGTTAATTATTATGAAGCAAATCAGCAAAAGAATAATGGCAGTATTATTAATTGCAACATTTACAGCATTTATGTTTACAGCATGTAGTACCAAAGAGGTAGCAACAGACAAACCTACAGAAGGTACAGAAGCAACGGATGCACCAGAAGCAAAGCACTATAAATTTGGGGCTACATATATGACAATGAACAACCCATTTTTTGTCGCTTTAAATGGTGGTATTAAGGATGTAGTAGAAGCAAACGGAGACACTTTAATCGCATTAGATCCAGCTCTTGATGTCAGTAAACAAATTAGTCAAATAGAAGATTTAGTTGCTCAAGGTGTTGATGCAATTTTCGTTAACCCAGCAGACTGGAAAGGAATTCGTCCAGCGCTAGAAGCAGCACAAGCAGCAGGCATTCCAATTATCAATGTAGATGCACCAGTATTTGATGTGGATTTAGTAAATTCTATAGTAGCATCAGACAATTATAACGCAGGTGTACTTTGTGCAAAAGATATGATGTCAAAATTAAAATCAGCAAAGATTGTAATATTAGAGCATCCAACAGCTAAATCAGCAATTGATAGAACAGATGGTTTTATTGATACAATCAAAGACATGCCACAATATGAAATAGTAGCAAAACAATCATCAGAAGGTCAATTAGAACAAGCTATGCCAGTAATGGAAAATATTATCCAAGCCAATCCAGTAATTGATGTTGTAATGGCACTGAATGATCCAACAGCAATGGGTGCATTAGCAGCATTAGAATCAGCAAAAAGAGCAGAAGGCGTTCTAGTATATGGCGTAGATGGATCACCTGATGCAAAACAAATGATTTCTGACGGTAAAATGACAGGAACAGCAGCTCAATCTCCAATCACAATTGGAACAACTGCAGCTGAATTAGCTTACAAAATATTAAAAGGCGAAACAGTTGAAAAAGAAGTTTTTGTAGATGTTATTTATATTGATAAGACGAATGTAAATGAATATGGATTAGACGGTTGGCAATAAAAAGCTTTTAGATTTCATTGGCTCCCTATAGTAAATTAGGGAGCCGTTTATAAAATTAAAGAGGTGAAATATGAAGAAAATCTTTACACTTGGAGAAATATTAATTGATTTTGTTTCAATGAACTCTAGCAATCAAGTTTATTTGAAATGTCCAGGAGGTGCACCAGCAAATGTTGCATGTGGTATTTCAAGGCTTGGAGGAAAGAGCGGTTTCATAGGTGGCTTTGGAGATGATATGTTTGGACATTATTTACAGGAAATACTAGAGAGCCTAAACGTTGATACAAAGAATGTAGTATTTATCAAGGATTATAGAACTCAACTAGTGTTTGTATCTAATGATGAAAAGGGAGAAAGATATTTTAGTTTTTATGTAAAAGAACCAGCAGATACGAAACTTAGTCCGGAAATGATCACGCAAGAACAGATGAAAGATTGTGATATTTTACATATAGGTTCTATCTCAATGATTCAGGAGCCAGTAAAATCTGCTACGATTAAAGCTGTTGAAATTGTCAAAGCAAACAATGGGTTGATTTCTTTCGATCCGAATATACGATTAAATTTATGGCCTACTGAAGAACAAATGATTCAAACAATTACATTCATGTTACCCTTCGTTGATATCCTTAAAGTTTCAGAAGAAGAACTTGAATGCATAACTCAAATTAAGGACATTCAACAAGCTATAACAAGCTTAGATCATTATCAAATCCCTTTGATTATTGTTTCATTGGGAGAAAAAGGATCTATGGCATTTATAAATGGACAAAACACATTAATACCTTCTATATCTATAACACCAGTTGATACAACTGGTTCAGGAGACGCTTTTATAGCAGGAGTTTTATATAAACTAAGCCAAATGAATCAAGATATTAAAGAGATACCATTAACGGAGATTGAAGTAATATTAAGATTTGCAAATCTATGCGGTGCTCATACAGCTTTGGATAGAGGTGCCATTCAATCAATGCCGACGCTTGAAGATTTAGAAAAGTATGATGTAATTTAATCGAAGGGAAGAAGTCCCCCACTTCTTAAGTCGTTTAAATTATATTTCATGGTTGTTCAAACATTAACATTTCATTCTATCCTTCCTATATAATATAGAATAGGGACGTACTTCTTGCCGTGTTGCTGAAAAGTGACAAGGTGAGAAATACGTCTCCATTTCTAATTTGGGAAGAAGGTGTTCAGAGGCTATCTTGCATATGGCTTATATTGACAAATAAATACACCTAGTATAAAATTTAAAGTGATGTTATTTATAGCAATAAAACTTGAGGGATTAAAAGGAGAAGGACTTTATGAATAAACGCATCAAAATTATCTTGTTTATAGTTCTTGTTTTTATGCTGGTTAGTGTAACTGGAATAATAGCTGACACAGGTAATAATAACGACTATAGTGATATTGGCTCTGGCGGAGATTATGGTGGTGGAGGGGATGGTGACGGGATTGCTAGCTTAATATTTTGGCTTATATTCTCAGCACTTCCATGGCCACTGAAATTAATCATTGTAATTGCTATTGTCGTATTTGGTCTTAAGTCAAAAACGAAGAGGAAAAGCAATAGAAGTATAAATCAACAGGTAAATCAAATGAACATACCTGCCGGAGTTAAAAATAACGCATCAATCATTGAACCAGCAATTAAAGCAATTGACCCATTGTTCAGTACAAATAAGTTTTTAACCTGGACAGAAGAAGTATTTATGACTTTACAACAAGCTTGGACTGCAAGAGATTGGAGCAAAATAAGACCTTTTGAAAAGGAAGAGTTATATCGTAAACATGAAATGCAGTTACAGGAATACATTAATTTAGGAACCATCAATGTAATGGAGAGAATTAATGTGAATCAAACCTATTTACATAAGTATGTTAGAGATTCTGAGTATGAGTATCTTACAGTATTGCTTTCAGCAAGAATGAATGATTATATTATTAATGAAAAAACAAGAGAGGTTGTTAAAGGAGACCCTAACAGAGAATTCTTTACAGATTACTTGTTGACCTTTATGAGAAAAAAAGGCGTTCTAACAGATCCTGCCACAAGCAATTTAAGTACTAAGAGTTGTCCACATTGTGGTGCACCAGTTGCAATTACGAGTGCAGGCAAATGTGAATACTGTGATTTTATTGTTACTACAGGAGAACATGATTGGGTACTATCTGATCTTGATTCTGTTAAGCACAATACATACATAGATAATTCGGGAGTTATTATAAACGAATAATATAAATAAATATAAATCAGGAGGGTTCATTTATGGGTTTAATAAAAGCAGCACTTCATGCAGCATCAGGTACGTTATCTGATCAATACAAAGAGTTTATATCTTGTGATTCCATGTCAATGGATGTATTAATTACAAAAGGTCAAGTTAAATTATTTCAGGGCAGCACAAATAAAGGCAATAGCAATATCATAACAGATGGTACACGCGTTGCAGTAGCAGATGGACAATGCCTTCTCATCGTTGAAGATGGAAAAATAGTCGAATTTTCCGCAGAGTCAGGTGAATACATTTACAACACGGGAACCTCTCCATCCTTATTGACGGGAGGAATGGAAGGTCTTAAGAAGAGTTTCACAACGCTTTGGAACAGAATTCAAGCTGGTGGACAACAAGATCATGAACAAAGAGTGTACTATGTAAATATGAAAGAGATTATGGGCAATAAAATTGGTGCAGGTGATATTCCTTTTAGAGACAGTGAATTTAATTTTACAATGAAAATTAGATGCTATGGTGAATATTCCTATAAAATAACCGATCCATTGATGTTCTATTCAAACGTTAGTGGTAATGTATCACAGGAATTTTCTCGCAATAATATTGATTCTCAATTTAAAGCGGAAGTTCAACAAGCACTTCAACCAGCGCTTGGAAGAGTTGCTTTAAAGAAAATACCATACGATCAACTTACGCTTTTTACAAAAGACATTGCCAACGAACTTAACCAAGAATTAACTACGGATTGGGTAGAAAAAAGAGGTATCTCGGTAATATCCTTTGCCCTCGCATCTGTTACACCTGATGCGGAAAGTGCAAAGAAGATTGAGCAATTCCAAAGCAGTCGAGTATATACGGACACAAACATGTTAGGCGCAAGAATCGGTGAAGCACAAGCCAATGCTATGGAAAATGCTTCTCAAAATGAAGCAGGTGCTATGACAGGCTTTCTGGGTATGGGATTTGCTCAACAAGCTGGAGGCATGAATGCAACAAATCTATTCGAAATGAATCAACAAAAACAATCAGGTGCGCCTCAACAACATGGCGCCTCTCAACAGCAAGAAAAGCCTAGTTGGACCTGTGAATGTGGTCAAAGCAATACAGGAAAGTTCTGTGAAAGTTGTGGCAAACAATCACCTTCAAATATAACCACATCCTCAGACGGATGGACTTGTGAATGTGGTACGATGAATAAAGCGAAATTTTGTGCAAACTGTGGAACAAAAAAACCACTTGATAGCATTTGTGAAACTTGTGGGTTTGTAGGAGACAATCCATTTAAATTCTGTCCGGAATGCGGTGCAGAAAACAAATTATAAATACCGTAGACCATTGTATAATTTGAAAAGAACTCTATTTGTGATAGATGTTATGTTCTTAGGCAGTCGATAAAAGCATTTTTTCTGATAGGTGTATTGATTATTGGCAGTAAGTGTTCATTTTTCTGGCCTTACCCTACGGCCGGTCGGGCGAAAAATGAACACTTACTGCCTTTATATTTATCTAGAAGAAAAAATGCTTTTATCTCTGTTTGGTTAATTGATGATAAATTAAATTGTCAATAACCTGAGAACATCAATTGCATAGATTTCTTTTTTATCAAACGTTTATCAAAATAAACTAGATAATTGTCTCAACATAGGATAAAATGTTTTTATCCAGTAGGAAAGTTCTACTTTCCACGAAGCATAGAACAAAGCGTTAGAAAGCATAAATTATTATGTAACGCGCTGACAAGCGCTTTGTTATTAGATATGTAAGGAGTAGTCCCATGGCAGTTTCATTTACGGACGAGCAACAAAAAGTCATTAATACTAGAAACCGAAATCTTTTAGTATCAGCCGCTGCAGGTTCAGGCAAGACGGCTGTATTAGTTGAACGTATTATCAAGATGGTTACAGATATAGACAATCCAATAGATATTGACCAACTTCTTGTGGTTACATTTACAAATGCGGCCGCCGCGGAAATGAGAGAACGTATTTCTGATGCAATAGAAAAAAAGCTTGAAGAGAATCCCTCCTATAAGAGATTACATAAGCAATTAGCATTGTTATCCAATTCAAATATAATGACCATCCATGCTTTCTGTTTGAAGGTAATCAAGAATCATTTTAATGAGATTCAATTAGATCCAAGCTTTCGCATTGGAGATGAAAACGAATTGATGCTTCTCAAAAATGATGTGTTAAAAGACTTGATAGAAGAAAACTATGAAGAGAGCACTGAGGATTTTTTGCATTTTGTTGAAAGCTTTTCTAGTTCTAAATCTGATGTAATCATTGAAGAACTCATTTTAACATTGCATAGATTTTCAATGAGCAATCCTTGGCCACAGGCTTGGCTTGATTATCATATTGAGAACTTAAATATTAAGGATGAAGCTACTTTAGTCGAGGCAGGTTATTATAAAAGTCTAATACATAATACTGAGGTTTCTATAGAAGAATTCATTCAAATACTAAAAGAAGCTAAAAATATTACATTACAAGAAAACGGTCCATTACACTATAAGGATACGATAGAGGCTTATATAGAACAGGTAATTAAAATTCAAGAGACATTAAACCAAGGTTATATTAAAATCAAGCAAGGGTTTGATTCATTTGAGACCTTAAGATTAAGTGGGAAGAAAATAGGATTTGATCCAGTACTGAAGGATCGAGCAAAAGGTTTGATCGATTTAGCTAAAGATAAACTTGTTGAATTAAAAGAAAGTAATTATAAGCATGATATTAGTGATGTTATAAATGATATTCAAGGTACTTATAAGATGATGAAAGTACTTGTGGAGTTGACTAAGTCATTTTCAGAGCATTATCAAATTGCAAAAGAAGAAAAAAATGTAATTGATTTCAATGATATTGAACATTATGCGCTAAATATTTTAGTAGCATATGATGAGGAAAATGAGCTTAAACCAACTGGGGTTGCAGATATTTACCGTGATTTGTTTGCTGAAATTTTAATTGACGAATACCAAGATAGTAACTTGGTACAAGAAACCATTTTGACTTCAGTTTCAAAGGAACGAATTGGAACACCAAATATGTTTATGGTTGGGGATGTTAAGCAAAGTATCTATAAATTCAGATTAGCAAAGCCAGAGCTTTTTATGGATAAGTATGCAACTTATAGCCAAGAAGACAGTCTTTTTCAACGGATTAACCTTCATAAGAATTTCAGAAGTAGATCACAGGTTGTTGATACAATAAACTTCTTTTTTAAGCAGGCAATGTCTAAAGATATTGGAGATGTAACTTATGATCATGAAGCAGCTCTTCATGTTGGAGCAAGCTTAGATGAGCTCTTTGAAGAACAACTCGCTACTGAAGTGATTATCGTTCATCAACAGGATGAAGATCTTGAACCAGAAGCTGATTTTACACAAAAGCAGTTAGAAGCTAAAGCAATTGCTAATAGAATCGTCCAGTTAGTACGTGGTGAAGATAAGACTAAGATTCTTGACAAACAGACTGGAGAATATAGGAATATTCAATATAGGGATATCGTAATTTTGCTAAGAACTACATCAGGGTGGACGGATATCATCTTAGATGCGTTAGGTGAAAAAAGCATTCCTGCATATACAAGCACTACTACAGGATATTTTGAAACGTTAGAAATAACAACTATGATGAATTTACTTAAGCTAATAGATAACCCAAGACAAGACATTCCGCTTGTTGCTGTACTTAGATCTCCAATTGTGGGGCTAAAAGGGGAAGAATTAGTAAAAATAAGAACCGCCTTAGATGTAGAAATGTATGATGCTATGCTTTGGTATGTAGAAGGTTGTATTGAGGAAGATGTATTAGGTATTAAGCTAAATAAGTTCATTCACAAACTCAATTATTTTAGAAAAATATCTCGTTATATGCCGATGGATGAGTTGATCAATGAAATCTTTGAAAAGACGGATTATCATCATTATACAGCCCTAATGACAAATGGGGTTCAAAGAAAGGCAAATTTAGATATGTTTGTTGATAAGGCAGTTACCTATGAAAAGTCTAGCTATAGAGGTGTTTTCAATTTTATTAGATATGTTGAAAACATTCATAAATACGACATCGATACTGGAGAAGCCACTGTATTTTCTGAACGAGATAATTTGGTTAAAATAATGAGTATTCATAAAAGTAAAGGCTTGGAATTTCCTATTGTTATTGTTGCAGCGTTGGGGAAACAATTTAACAAGCAGGATATTAGACAATCTATTGTATGCCATCAAGACTTAGGAATTGGTGCTGACTATGTCAATTATGAAGATAGATATAAAGTGGAAACGTTGCCTAAAAACATCATTAAAAATCAAATGTTGAAAGAGCTACTTTCAGAAGAATTGAGAATTCTTTATGTTGCCTTGACTAGAGCCAAGGAAAAGCTAATACTAGTCGGAGCTGTTAATAACCTTGAGAATAAAGGGATAAAATGGTGTGAAAGTCTTTATAATAAGGATGAGGTTATGAGTAATCATTATATGAACAGCTGCTCTTGTTATTTGGATTGGTTGATGGGAGCATTTATACGACATCCTAAGGGTAAGAAAATTAGAGATTTAATAGACTGTGAACTAAATGGACCTATAGCATTTTTAGACGATCCTTTACTTATTGATTTCCAACTAGTAAGTCCAAGTAATCTTTTAGACGATACAAATGAGGATTCTATTACGAAGGAAGAAGAGCTAATTCATAAGCTCAGTCAATGGAAAGAAGAAACAATGAATTGTGATGATGATATTTCTAAAAGGCTAGATTTTAAATATGGCTTTGATGCACTTGTTTTTTCTAAGGTGCAGATGTCTGTTTCTGATGTGAAGAAAATGCATGAAACAATTGATTATGATAATTTTGAAAAACCAGCAATCGTACCTAAATTTGTTGGTGAAGAGGAAGGCCTTAACGCTGCTCAGAAAGGAACTGCCTATCATAAGGTTATGTGTTACCTTGATTTGACACTTGAACCAAACATAGAAAATATTAGAGCATGCTTAAGTAACTTGCAAGAAAAGAGCATTTTAACAGAGAAAGAAGTAGCAAGTATTCATGAAAGGTCGATTATAAATTTTTTGAAAAGCAACTTGTGTAAAAAGATGGTTCAAGCCATTGATACTTTGAAACGAGAAACTCCTTTTGTAATTGGTATTCAAGCAAGTGAGATGTACGTTGATCTAGAAGAAGAAACAGATGATATTATTATGGTGCAAGGTGTTATTGATGCTTTTTATGAAGAAGATGGGGAAATTGTACTTATTGATTATAAAACTGACTATATTGAAGACGGGCAAGAACAGGTACTAATTGACCGGTATAAAGAACAAATGGATTATTATAAAAGAGCACTAGAGCAAGTCCTGGACAAAAAGGTTAAAGAGGTTGTAATTTATTCTTTAAATGCTTCAAAGGAAGTCAATGTTTATTAATGTTATAACGGAGGTAAGTATATGTTTTTTAATAGAATGAATACCAATATTGAGAAGTGGATAGGAGTATATTTAGAGGCTGTCACCAATAGCTATTCTTATTATATGTCAGCAATGGAAAAACTTCTTGTTGGGACTGATACAGATACAACAAAACAATTAATGCAAACAATGGAAGAGTATGAAAAAAAGGCAGATGAAATTCGGCGCCAGATTATCAGACAAATGTTAGAGGGTGGAATTCTTGTTGACACAAGAGTTTCATTGCTTAGGATGATTGAAGACATTGACCGAATTGTAGGGATTTGTGAAGATATTATTCAAGAAATCTATATGCAAAATATGATTATACATGATATTGTTAAGAATCCGATTAGGGAAATTCATGAAATAACAAATAAGCAGCTTGATTTGATGGTATATGCAGTAAAAGGAACCGTTGAAAAATATGATGTGAATGAAATGCTGAATGATATAAGAGAGATTGAAAAGCTGGAGACAAAGGTTGACATTATTGAACATGATATCATTAAGAAAGTGTTCGATTTACCTATTGGACTTGCAGAAAAAACGCAAATGAGAACTCTTATTGGCCAAGTTGGTAATTTAGCGGATATTATTGAAGACGTTTCTGATGAAATTGAAATTATTATGATGACGAGAAGGGTATAATTCGTGATGAACCCATTGTTACTTGCAGGAGCATTTTTAGGTTGGGGTTTAGGCGCAAATGATTCAGCAAATGTGTTTGGAACAGCTGTATATACAAGGATAGTGAAGTATTCTACTGCTATTATTCTGACAGCTCTATTTGTTATCATTGGAGCTTTTTTTGACGGTGCTCATGGTATAGAAAAACTTAGCACATATGCATATAACGGAGGAATTGATACTGGAATGAAAGCATTCTTTGTTATGCTTTCTGCTGCAATTACTGTTGCAGCGATGACCTTTCTCAAACTACCCGTATCAACCTCACAAGCAGTAATTGGTGCAATTATTGGTGGGGGTATTAACCGAGGGGCTACAGATTTCTCAGCAGGAATTCAGTTTTTTAGTGCATGGGTATTTACTCCAATTGGTGCTATGATTATTGCCTATGTATTATATAAATTTACTTGTAATAAGATTGGATCTAAGTTAACTGAATTTAGATTCTATGAAGCTTTTATTCGTTTTGGATATATTATTTCTGGAATTTTAGGTGCATATTCCTTGGGTGCTAATAATGTAGCAAATGTTACTGCGGTTTTTTCAGGACAACTTCATATGTTGAATGTGCAACAAGCTGCTTTATTTGGTGGTATATCTATAGCAATTGGAGTTTTGACCTTTAGTAAGCCTGTAATGTCAACAGTTGGTGAAGGGATTGTTCCACTTTCTCAAGTTGCTGGCTTCGTAGTTGTTATTGCAGTAGCAATTACTGTCTATATTTATGCTAGGATCGGCATCCCTGTTTCTACATCTCAAGCAGTTATTGGGGCAATCATGGGTATTGGATTCCATTTAGGTATTAAAACAATTAACATGAGAGTACTAAGAAATATACTGTTTGGGTGGGTTGGAACACCGATCATTGCTGGAACAGTAAGTTTTATATTAAGTTTATTTTTATGATTTATAATTGTTATGTATAATTTCTTGTAAATCATCCTATAATCAAGCTAAGAATCATTATCAAAGTTTGAGGAAAAGGGTGGATTTTATGAAGGAAGATACAAATAAGTTTACTGAAAACGATTTGCTTAAATATGAGATTGCAGAGGAGCTTGGTTTAATAGACAAAATTAACCAAACGGGATGGAAATCATTAACAGCAAAGGAAAGTGGAAGAATTGGTGGCTTAATGACCAAAAGAAAAAGAGAGAATAAATCTGAAACAAAATAAATTCGAGGTGATTATTTGTGGGCTATAAAAAGTTCGCTAGTGTATATGATGTTATGATGCAAGACGTGCCTTATGAACAGTGGGCTAATTATCTTGAAGCTATTATGGTTAAGTACAATGTTAGGCCACAACTTTTATTAGATCTAGGTTGTGGAACAGGAACGATAACTCAGTTATTTGCAGAAAAGGGTTATGATACAATCGGAATTGATTTGTCAGAAGATATGTTGATTGTTGCAAAGGAAAAAGCGCAAAAGTCTAAGCTGGATATTTTATATTTGTGTCAGGATATGACTTCCTTTGAATTATATGGTACTGTAGGCTGTATTATATCAGTTTGTGATAGTTTAAATTATATTACGGATGAACAAGAGCTGCTCAAAGTATTTAAACTGATTAATAATTATTTGGAGCCTGGGGGGCTTTTCATATTTGATTTGAACACAGAGTATAAGTTCGAGAAAATTCTAGGCGATAATACCTTTGCGCAAGCCTATGAGCGGTGTGCATATATTTGGGATAATTATTATTACGAGGATGAAAAGATGAATGAATATCATCTCACCTTATTTGTTGAGGAGAACAATAACTATTCAAGATATGAAGAGTTACATTATGAAAAAGCGTATAGTATTGATTGTATTAAGCTTTTATTGAAAGAAGCAGGACTAAAATTAGAAGCAATCTATAATGACAATACATTTGAAGAATGTGAAGCTACATCAGAAAGAATTTATATTGTAGCTAGAGAACAAATGAAGGAGAAACAATAGTGAACGATTACATAATTAGAGCTATGGCAGCAAACAACCAAATAAGTGTAATATCTGCTACTACAAAAGAGTTGGTAGAGAAAGCAAGAGAATTACATCAAACATCACCAGTGGCTACAGCTGCACTGGGAAGACTTATGACCGCAGCTGCAATGATGGGAACTCAATTGAAGGGTGAAAACGATCTATTAACATTACAAATAAAGGGTTCTGGTCCTTTAGGTGGTATGGTAGTTACTACAAATGCGAAAGCAGAAGTGAAAGGATATGTATATAATCCAGAGGTGGAACTTCCACTTAACAATGCGGGAAAGCTAGATGTATCTGAGGCTTTAGGATTAGGAATCATGACCATTATAAAAGATATTGGTCTTAAAAAACCATATATTGGACAAACTCATTTGGTATCTGGTGAAATAGCAGAGGATTTAACCTATTATTTTGCAACATCAGAACAAGTACCCTCAGTAGTTGCATTAGGTGTACTTATTGATAGAGATTGCACGGTTAAGCAAAGTGGTGGCTTTATCCTTCAGCTTTTGCCAGATGCAGAAGATGACTTAATTGATAAGTTAGAAGAAAACATATCAAAAATGCCATCGATAACGAGTTTATTAGAAGATAATTACTCACCAGAGGACATTATTAAGCTTGTTCTTGGTGATTTAGATCTAGTGATTCATGAAAAAGTTGAAACGAAATTTTCATGTAACTGTACAAAAGATCGAGTAGAAAAAGCTTTGATTAGCGTAGGTAGAAAAGATATTCAAGAAATGATTGATGATGGAGAGACAATAGAGTTGAATTGTCACTTTTGCAGTAAAAAATATAATTTTACAATTGATGAATTGGAAAATATATTAATAAAATCTTAAAATGACTCAAATGCGTCATTTTGAAAAAATAATGAAAAAAATACTTGCAAAAGCATTTTTTCAGGCGTATAATATATTTAAAGGAACTTTCCGGAAGAGCCTTTTCAACGAATAAATGTCATACGTAAAGTAATTTACTAAAACATTTAAAAGGAGTGGTTGTATGAAAATGATACTCCAATTGGCAGGTCGCATAAGGGCAGTTAAGTAAGGCCCACTATGATTAGTTGGGCGAAGAAGCAGTATATTTTTATATCTTATCGTAAATCAGATAAGTATAATTGCCAATAAGTTTGATACTTTAATGATCATGATTGATGAATATATTGAAAAGATCACTACTATTGGCAAGCTAAAAAAATGGTTATTGATGGAGATAGTGAACGGACATTTAGTTTGAGGTTCATTATTTGGAATAATATCAAATAATGAATAAGTGAGTATGAACGAATTATAATGATGAGTTACGGATTATTTTGGAATAGTAGAAAGTTAATTGTATGTTTAGTAAAGAATTTATTTTGTAATATGTTATTATTATGATTTAGTTAAAGCTAATTATATGTTTGGTTAAAAGATTATTTTGTAATAAGTTTATTATGATTTAGGTAAAAGCTAATTGTATGTTTAGTTAAAAGATTATTTTGTAATAGTTTATTATTATGATTTAGGTAAAAGTTAATTGTATGTTTAGTTACAGATTATTTTGTAATAGTTTTTGTTATTATGATTTTGGTAGAAAGCTAATTGTAAGGATTTACGATTTTGAACGGATGTTTTGAGTATTTAGGTGTTACCAATCAATAGCTAATATACTGCGGAAGATCTATTAATTTATATTTAAAACAACTTAATGTTTTTTAATAACAAAGGGCTGGAGAATTCTAGCCCTTTGTGTTATGTTAAATGATATATTAATCGTTTATGAGGTAGTGGTATGAAAAAGGTTGATTATCAAAAGAGTATCATTGTGCTTATCGTTTTCTTCGTTGCTATAGTAGCTGTTGATTCCTATCGGTTAAGAACGAGTCTAGTCACGGTAAACTCTAGTGATACCATTTCTTATGATATGGCCGAAGTATTGAAAGTTATTGATGGAGATACGATTGAAGTATTGATCAGTGGTCATAAGGAACAAATTAGATTCATAGGTGTCAATTGTCCAGAACTTAATGATCATTATAGCGAGGAAGCAAAACGATTTACTAGTAATGAGCTGCTCGGGAAAATTGTATATATGGAAAAGGATACGATAGATAAGGATCATTACAATCGCTTACTGAGATATGTGTGGACAAGAATACCAAGCAGTGAGGATGACAATATAACGGAAATGTTCAATGTAAAACTATTGTCTGAGGGGTATGCTAGTATATTGAAGATTGCACCAAACGATAAATATGCAGCTCAATTTCAAACAATAGAAAAAGAATCCCAAGAAAAGAACAAAGGTATTTGGGAGTTGAAATAATATTTATATAGTCCAATATTCAATATCTTGACAAATACTATGGCGGTGCTATAATAGTATTAAGTAAACATAAAAATACGATGAAGAGACAAGTAAAATGTGGAAAGTTCTAGAGAGAAGGCCGTAAGCTGGAAGACCTTTATTTGAAACATTTGAAGACTACCTCTGAGTGACTTTAATGCAGTCCGTTGATTACGTTATAATCATCATAATAAGTGGTTTCTATGAAGCAATGAGGGTGGAACCGCGGGAAACAATCTCGCCCCTTACTAATGTATTATTAGTAAGTGCGAGTTTTTTTATTGTTTAAGAATGCTCTTCAAAAGCAATTGGAAAAGCGGCAGATTGGTAACGAGAGTTTTAATTCAGCGTATAAATAACAAAGTTATTTAACGCGGCACAGCCGATTTTCTTTGTTTAAGAATACACAGCACGAGCAATTGGAAAGCGTAACATTGACATTAATATGACGTAACTAGAAGTTTAATAAATATTTACATAATTAGGAGGACATAAGACATGATGTGGAATGATCAATTCCTTTTAGGAATTAAGGAAATCGATGAGCAACACAAGAAATTGGTAGGTTTGGTTGAGCAAACCAAAGATTTGGTTTATGAAGCTGAGGATGGTGTGGATTGTTATGATGATCTTGTAATAGTATTAAAAGAGCTAGTAGACTATACAATTTATCATTTTAACTTTGAAGAGAATTTAATGGAATCAGTTAACTATGAGGGATTGATAGGACATAAAATGGAACATAAAATATTTGTGAAAAAAATTAGTCAATTTATGAGCGATGATCTAGATGAAAATCAACTTGAAAAAATCGAACAAATTACATTTTTCCTATTAGATTGGATTACTAAGCACATACTAGGTACAGATAGTAAGTATGTACATTTGTTAAGATAATTAAATAAAAGGAGTTTATATATGATTGTACAATTAAAAGATGGTTCTAAAATAGAACTAGAAAATAAACAAAGTGTCTTAGAAATTGCAAACGGTATTAGTGAGGGGCTTGCTCGTATGGCTTGTTGTGCTATTGTCGATGGAGAAGTGGTAGACCTTAGAAAAGAAATTGACAAAGACATTGAACTAAGCATTTTTACCTTTAATGATGAAGAGGGGAAAAAGGCTTTTAGACATACAGCTTCACATGTTTTGGCGCAAGCAGTGAAAAGATTATATCCAAATACGAAGCTTGCTATAGGACCAGCGATAGAAAATGGTTTCTATTATGATTTTGATAGGGAAGAAGCCTTTACTCAAGAGGAATTAGATGCAATAGAAAGTGAAATGAAGAAAATTGTTAAGGAAGGGTTAGAAATTGAACGCTTCGAATTGCCAAGGGCAGAAGCAATTTCCTTAATGCAAGAAAAAGGTGAAGATTATAAGGTTGAACTTATTCAAGATTTACCTGAAGATTCAACAATATCTTTTTACAAGCAAGGAGAGTTTGTGGATCTTTGTGCAGGCCCTCATTTAATGAACACTAAGGCAGTCAAGGCTTTTAAGCTTTTATCTGTTGCCGGTGCTTATTGGCGTGGTAATGAAAACAATAAAATGCTTTCAAGAATATATGCTACAGCTTTTGCAAAAAAAGCAGACCAAGATGAATATTTAGCAAAGCTTGAAGAAGCCAAAAAACGTGATCATCGTAAGTTAGGTAAGGAGCTTGAACTGTTTGCTATCTTAGACGAGGGTCCTGGCTTTCCATTTTTCTTACCAAAAGGTAGTATTTTAAAGAATACCTTAGTTGAATATTGGAGAGAGGTTCACAAAAAGGCCAAATATCATGAAATTTCAACACCTATCATACTGAATAAGGAATTGTGGTTACGTTCAGGCCATTGGGCACATTATAAAGACAATATGTATACAACAATTATTGATGAAGCAGATTTTGCTGTTAAACCGATGAACTGTCCAGGTAGTTTGTTGGTATATAAAACAAAACAACATTCCTATAGAGATCTTCCTATTAGAATGGGAGAGTTAGGACTAGTACACAGACATGAAATGTCTGGAGCCCTACATGGTTTAATGCGTGTGAGAAACTTCACTCAAGATGATGCTCATATTTATATGCTACCAGAACAAATCAAGGATGAAATCAAAGGGGTTATTGATTTAATTGATGAAATCTATAGTGTGTTTGGTTACAAATATAAAATGGAGCTATCAACTAGACCAGAAAACAGTATGGGAAGTGACGAGGACTGGGATAAGGCAACAACAGCCCTTAAAGAAGCATTAGATGAAAAAGGTTTGACCTACGTTATTAACGAAGGAGACGGCGCTTTTTACGGACCTAAGATTGACTTTCATTTAGAAGATTGTTTAGGTAGAACTTGGCAATGTGGTACGATCCAATTGGACTTCCAAATGCCTGAAAGATTTGAAATTGATTATGTAGGAAAAGACGGAGAAAAACATCGTCCAGTTATGATTCATAGAGTAGCTTTTGGTAGTATTGAGAGATTTATTGGAATACTTATTGAACATTTTGCAGGAGCTTTCCCAACCTGGCTTTCACCTGTTCAAGTGAAGATATTACCGATCTCTGAAAAGTATCATGACTATGCACATAAGGTTATGACTACGCTTGAGGATGCAAATATTAGAGTTGAGCTTGATGAAAGAGCAGAGAAAATTGGCTATAAGATAAGAGAGGCTAGAATGGAAAGAGTACCTTATCTGTTAGTAGTTGGTCAAAGTGAAGAAGAACAAGGAACGGTATCAGTAAGAAGTAGAGCAAAAGGTGATGAAGGCGTTTCTGTACTTGATGACTTTATTGTGAAAATAAAAGATGAGATAAAAAACAAACTCATTATTGAAAGAGAAGTAGAAGATAATTAATACAATGAACCGCTATATAATCGAATTATATAGCGGTTTCATATAATCAATTATTTAGATCATGAAGCAGATTTTTTCACAGATGTATATTTAGTACAGCATTATAAAGAAAGGCTTTTTTGCTTTTTTTAAAAGGAGTAAAGAAATATTAATGAATATAAAAAAGATAATAAACATTTTTTTCAATAAAGAATTTATGGTATTTCTTATAATAGGAGTCATTAACACCTTTAATGGCGTCGGGTTGGCCTTATTGTATTCATATTTCGCTGATGCCAACTTAGCATTTGCTCTTGGTTATGGGACAAGCTTATTAATCTCATATTTGTTAAACAGTTATTTTACCTTTAAGGAAAGTTTGGGGTTTGTAAAGTTAATTAAGTTTTGTATATCCTATCTTCCTAATTTCATCATCCAATTTGTTACTGTTTTGTTGTTTTACAATCTATTAAATTTTCCTAAAATATATGCATATGCAGTTGCTGCTGTTATTGGCGTTCCAATTACCTTTTTGGTACTCAAGTTCTACGCGTTTGCTAAAAAAAAGTGACTTTGGGGAAATTCTATATTACTTTACGATGAAGTGGAAAGTATATATCAATATATGCCTTTACAAAACATCAATCATTGTGTATACTGATTTTAAAATTAAATAATAAAATCAAAAAGCTAGGGGAGTTCGAAAGAACTGAGAAGATAAAAAGTCTGACCCTTGGAACCTGATGTAGTTAGTACTACCGTAGGGAAGCTTTATCATAATAATAGAAATACTAAACTTATTATATAAACTTACCTTATGGGTAAGTTTTTTTTATTGGAGGTGTTGAAATGGAGCTTATGGTAAATGGAAAAAAAGAAGTATTATTGAAGGAAATGAGTATTTTAGCGTTTTTAGAGTGGAAGGGATTGAATCCTAAAAGTGTCGTCATTGAATACAATGAAAACATTGCTAAAAGTGAAGAATGGGAGTCAATTCAATTAAAGGAAAATGATCAATTAGAAGTATTAAGACTCGTTGGAGGAGGATGATAATGAAAGATACATTAATGATTGGTGGTAGAGCACTAAAAAGTCGTTTATTTGTGGGAAGTGGCAAGTATTCAACTGATACGTTGATTCCTGAGGTTTTAAAAAGTTCAGAATCAGAGGTGATTACAGTTGCACTTAGACGGATTGACTTGGAAGCTACGTCAGATCCTATATTGAGTTTAATCCCAAAGCATATTCAATTATTACCGAATACATCAGGTGCTAGAACTGCTAAAGAAGCAATTCGAATTGCTAGATTAGCAAAAGCAGCGGGATGTGGTAACTGGATTAAAATTGAAATCATTTCAGATCAAAAGTATTTGTTGCCTGATGGCTTTGAAACCTTGGCAGCGACTGAAGTTTTGGCAGCTGAAGGGTTTGTTGTTTTACCTTATATCAGTCCGGATTTGATGTTGGCTAAAAGATTGGTGCTCGCTGGTGCAGCGGCGGTTATGCCATTGGGTGCACCAATTGGGACAAATAGAGGGTTGAAAACAAAGGAATTAATCAGAATTCTGATTAGTGAAATTGAGTTGCCTATAATTGTTGATGCGGGGATAGGAAAGCCATCTGATGCATGTGAGGCAATGGAGATGGGGGCGGCGGCTTGTTTGCTTAATACAGCAA
This sequence comes from Firmicutes bacterium HGW-Firmicutes-1, assembly GCA_002841625.1. Lineage (NCBI taxonomy): Bacteria > Bacillati > Bacillota > Firmicutes bacterium HGW-Firmicutes-1. The sequence goes on from PHAG01000016.1 coordinate 34,390, forward strand.
TTGCTAGCGCGCAGGATCCAATCCGAATGGCGAGCGCCTTTGGTCAAGCTGTAAAAGCGGGAAGAGATGCTTACATTGCAGGGTTAGGTCCTTCGTTTTTTGAAGCAAATGCTTCCTCGCCACTTACTGGATTTCTTGTATAAGGAGTAAAAAATGGGTTTCTATAAAGTATATGATGATTATAAAGATTTTGATTTTGAGGAATATTTTAGTGGTTTAACAGACGATAGGATTCGAGCAATTCTCGGTAAGGAGCAAATAAATTTACTGGAGTATTTGGCATTGCTATCACCTGCCGCAGAAAATCATTTAGAAGAGATGGCTCAAAAAGCCCACCGAATGACGGTTCATCACTTTGGTAAAACCATTCTTCTGTACACACCGATGTATTTATCTAATTATTGCACCAATCAATGTGTGTATTGTAGCTTTCATGAAAAAAATGATATTAGTAGGCAACAACTGAGTTTAGAGGCAGTTGAGGAAGAAGCAAAAACCATTGCTACGCAAGGATTGAAGCATATTTTGCTGCTTACAGGCGATGCAAGAAAAATAGCTTCCATAGAATACTTGTCGGAATGCATTAAAGTAGTTAAAAAATTTTTTTCTTCTGTAAGTTTAGAAATCTACGCTCTTACGGAGGCGGAATATGAAGCGCTTATTGAAGTGGGTGTTGATGGTCTGACCATTTATCAGGAAACATATAATGAAGAAATTTATGATGCTGTTCATCCAAAAGGGCCTAAGAAAGATTACCACTTTCGTTTAGATGCGCCAGAAAGAGCATGTAAGGCATGGATGAGAGCAGTTAATATCGGTGCACTTCTTGGATTAGATGGATGGAGAAAAGAAGCTTTTTACACTGGAATGCATGCCAATTATTTGCAAAACAATTATTTAGGTACTGAAGTTAGCCTTAGCTTTCCTAGACTAAGGCCACATCTAGGAAGCTATGAACCAAATGATGATGTCAATGACAAAAATCTTGTGCAAATGATTCTGGCTGCGAGGATTTTTATGCCTAGAGCAGGTATTACCATATCAACAAGAGAGAGCGCTACTTTGAGAAATCATTTGCTTAAGCTGGGTGTAACGAAGATGTCAGCAGGTTCCAAAACAGCTGTCGGAGGGCATACGCAAAGCGATGAAAATGTTTCTCAATTTGATATTGCTGATATAAGAGATGTTCAAGAGATGAGTGCAGATATCACCAAATTTGGCTACCAACCTGTTTATAAAGATTGGTAAGAAACTACAATAATAAACGATAACTAAGAAGGTGCATGATGAATGAATTTGAAAAAGGACTACTAAAATATCTTGGCAAAGCCCGTTTAGAACACATACAAAGCTATAAAATTGCCATAGCTGGAGCAGGCGGACTTGGCTCAAACTGTGCTTGGAATCTTGTTAGGTGTGGCTTTAAGAAATTCATTGTTGTTGACTTTGATCGTATTGAAAATAGCAATTTGAATAGACAATTCTATTTTTCAAATCAATTGGGAGAAGAAAAGGCACATACCCTAAAAGAAAATTTACTAAAAATCAATCCCGATTTAGACATTACCGCGGTTTGTACCAAAATTACAAACGAGAATATTTTATCTTTATTTGAGGATTGTCAGATCATTGTCGAAGCCTTTGACAAGGTAGAATATAAAAAAATGATTATAGAGGCTTATATGGAGAAAGAACAGTTATTAGTCGCTGCATCCGGTCTTGCTGGTTGGGGCAATAGTGATGAGATAAAAGTCAATAAAATTAAGGATACCTTTTATCTAATCGGTGATTTGAATACTGAGGTAAGTACTGATACACCACCAATGTCACCAAGAGTCAATATAGCGGCAGCAAAGCAAGCGGATACGATTCTTGAATTTGTACTAGGGAAAATGGCATAAAGAAACTTCAAAATATGAAAAGATAAGGAAGGCTCTATAAAATGAGTTCTAAAAGAAAAATAATAAAAGACATTATGGACCAAGAAATTTACTGCATAACAGCTGAAATGTACTCAAACGGTAGAAGTAATATTGAAATGGTTACTGAAATGGTCAAGGCTGGTGCTAAAATTATTCAATATCGTGAAAAAGAAAAGAAATTGAAGGACAAATACGAGGAATGTAAACTTATTAGAGCAATAACACACGAAGCAGGGGTTACATTTATTGTAAATGATGATTTAGACATTGCCATACTTGTTGGCGCTGATGGTGTACATATTGGTCAGGATGATCTGCCAATCGAACAGGTGAGAAGGCTTGTTGGTGATGAAATGATTATTGGTTTGTCAACACATTCTGCTTTGCAGGCTCAAGACGCAGTAGAGCGTGGGGCGGATTATATTGGCGTTGGTCCAATCTTCAAAACTGCTACTAAAAAAGACGTTTGTGATCCTGTAGGATATAAATATCTGGATTATGTTGTTCAAAATATTGAAATTCCTTTTGTAGCCATTGGGGGTATTAAAGAGCAACAGATAGCTGAGGTTGTAAAGCATGGAGCTAAATGTATTGCACTTGTTACAGATATTACAGGCGCAGAAAATGTGAAAGACAAAATGAGGAGACTCAAGAAACTTGCATTCGGTTACGAAACCGTAGCGAATGCGGAGGTTTTGTAACATTGACTCGATACTGAAAGTTCAACCTATAAAATAAGAAAGTGAGATCATAAAATGAATTATACAACGCAAATGGATGCAGCTCGAAAAGGCATTTTCACAAAAGAAATGCAAATTGTTGCAGAAAAGGAAAATATCTCTAAGGAAGTATTGATGGAGAGAATAGCAAGTGGAGTAGTCGTTATTCCAGCTAATAAAAATCATACGAGCCTAGATCCTGAAGGGATTGGTTTCGGATTGAAAACGAAGATTAATGTCAACTTAGGCATTTCAAAGGACTGCAGTGATATGGACTTAGAGCTGGAGAAGGCACTTAAGGCCATAGAAATGAAGGCCGAAGCCATTATGGATTTAAGCAATTCTGGCAAGACGGAAATCTTTAGAAAGAAGCTGATAAGCGCGTCAAGTGCAATGATTGGCACCGTACCAATCTATGACGCATTCGGTTTTTATGAAAAAGAATTAAAAGACATTCAACCTAAAGAATTTTTAGATGTTGTTAGAAAACATGGTGAAGATGGAGTAGACTTCATTACAATTCATGCTGGCATTAATCAAGAGACGGCAAAGACTTTTATGCGTAATAAACGTTTGATGAATATTGTATCCCGTGGAGGTTCACTATTATTTGCTTGGATGCGTATAACAGGCATGGAAAACCCTTTTTATGAATACTTTGATGAGCTTCTAGATATTTGTGCACAATATGATATGACCTTAAGCTTAGGAGATGCTTGCCGACCAGGGGGCTTGGCTGATTCAACTGATGCAAGTCAGGTCAAGGAACTCATTACATTGGGTGAGCTCACCAAAAGAGCTTGGGAGAAAAATGTTCAAGTCATAATTGAAGGACCAGGGCATATGTCAATAGATGAAATAGAAGCAAATGTATTGCTTGAAAAGAAGCTTTGTCACGGGGCACCTTTTTATGTGTTAGGACCATTGGTGACAGACGTTGCTCCAGGTTATGACCATATTACAGGCGCAATAGGTGGTGCAATTGCGGCAAGTAAGGGTGCGGACTTTTTGTGTTATGTAACACCTGCAGAGCATTTGCGTTTACCAACACTTGAGGATATGAAGGAAGGTATTGTTGCATCTAAAATAGCAGCCCATGCTGGTGATATTGCAAAAAAAGTTGCAGGTGCAAGAGATTGGGATAATGCAATGAGCCAAGCGAGAGTCAACTTGAACTGGGAAGGCATGTATCGTCAGGCTATCGATCCTGAAAAAGCCCGTACCTACCGTGAAAGTGCAAAACTCGAAGACGAAACAACCTGTTCCATGTGTGGCAAGATGTGTGCGGTAAAAACCCTGAATAAAACACTTAATAATGAGGAAATTAATATTATTGGTTAGATGAAATCCCCATATGAATTTTCTTGGAAAATATTTGACATGTATCTAAAAGCATGTTATAATTATTCGAGAAAAGAAGAAGAGTATCCACTCTCACCTTATAGTTTTGAACTGATAAGGTTATTATATAAGTTTTGAAGCCAACTTGAGTTGGTGCGCTTGTATATATGTGGATAGAGTAACTATCCTTTTTTATTGCAAAAAACTAAATTATTTGGAGGTGTAGGACTATTAGTGAACATATGATTAATGAGCAAATTCGAGATCGAGAAGTTCGACTTATTGATGAGGAAGGTAATCAGCTAGGCATTATGTCAGCAAAGGATGCCCAAAAGTTAGCAAGAGAAAAGAACCTCGATTTGGTGAAAATTTCACCAAAGGCAATTCCACCAGTATGTAAAATTATTGATTATGGTAAGTTCCGTTATGAGCAAGCTAAGAAAGAAAAAGAAGCTCGTAAGAAACAAAACATCATAACTTTAAAAGAAGTGCGTTTATCACCGAATATTGAGGAACACGATATAACTACTAAGAAGAAACAGGCCGAAAAGTTTTTGAAAAATGGCGATAAGGTTAAGGTTTCTGTGCGCTTTAGAGGTAGAGAAATGGCACATACTAACGTAGGAAGAGAAATCCTTCTTGAGTTTGCAAAAGGGTTGGAAGAAATAAGTGATGTTGAAAAACCACCCAAAATGGAAGGTAGAAGCATGATCATGTTTCTTAATCCAAAAAAAGTTATCTAAATTTGAAATAATCTAATTACTTAGATTAACATACAAGGAGGAAAATTGAAATGCCTAAAATGAAAACACATCGTGGTGCTGCAAAGCGCTTTAAAGCAACAGGTACTGGAAAATTAAAAAGAAGCAAAGCTTACAAAAGACATATTTTGACTAAAAAAAGTCCAAAATCAAAAAGACAAGCTAGACCAAGCGTTGTGATGTCACCATCAAATGAAAAAGTAATCAAAAAAATGTTACCATACTTATAAATCGTGTTAGGAGGAAAATGAAATGGCTAGAGTAAAAGGTGCATTGCACACACGCAAAAGACACAAAAGAGTACTTAAATTAGCTAAGGGATATAGAGGCGCCAAATCAAAACAATTTAGAACTGCAAAGCAAGCTGTTATGAAATCAGGCGTTTATTCATATGTAGGTAGAAGACTTAAGAAGAGAGATTTTAGAAAATTGTGGATTGCAAGAATTAATGCAGCGACAAGAATTAATGGTATGTCTTATAGTACTTTTATGTACGGTTTGAAATTAGCAGATATTAACATTAACAGAAAAATGTTAGCTGAAATGGCTGTTAGTGATGCTGAAGGGTTTGCAAAGTTAGTTGAAACCGCAAAAGCGAAAGTAAACTAATATTTGTATATATATAAAAAATTGCCAGTAGAAAGATGTAAAATACATCTCGCTACTGGTTTTTTTGTTATATATTTAAAATTTTCGGTGCCATTGGAGCTCTTAGTCTATGCGCTGTCGCAAAACCTGAGCCAAGTAGCGGTCTTAAGTAAAACTTAAAGGCATCAGTAACATTGTTTCCATAAGAATTAATGAATTCATCAGGCATAATTTTTGTTTTTCCTGCAACTTGTTCTAGGGGAACTAATTTATAATCAACAGAATAAAATCCCGTTCTTTCTATGATAATTGACCCGTCAATTTTATGCCAAATAGCAAATTGAGCGGCCTTTTCACCTACTTCTCGGGCTTCACTTTGATCAATATCAGAAATGCTTCCAATAAAGTTTCTTTGTGGATAGCCTAAAGTATCTGATCTTACACGGCTTATATTTAACTTTTCCTTAACGAGTTTGGAAAGCATGTCACCAAGTGCGCCAGTACCAGAAAGTTGAATGTTGCCATGAGCATCCTTTTCAATCGTATCACTGAGAGAAGCAACGATGGACTGCCCATTTTCATCTTTAATTCCTTCGGATACTGCAACAATACATTTACCATATTTTTGATAGACGTTGTGTACATCTGATAGAAATTTATCAATATAAAAGGTTCTTTCAGGAAGATAGATTAGATGAGGACCGTCATCAGGATATTTTTGTGCCATAGAAGATGAAGCAGCTAAAAAACCGGCATGTCGTCCCATAATAACACCAATATAAACACCTGGTAGTGCTCTGTTATCGAGATTTAATCCTATAAACGATTGTGCCACATACCTTGCGGCAGAACCATAGCCGGGCGTATGATCGTTTAAAACCAAGTCATTGTCAATGGTTTTTGGAATATGAATTGCTCTAAATTCATAGTCTGATTTTTTTGCATTGTCATTTACAATTCTTACAGTATCGGCAGAATCATTTCCTCCAATGTAAAAAAAATAACGTACGTCATGTGCTTTTAATACTCTGAAAATTTCTTTGCAATATTGTTCATCAGGTTTCACTCTGGTTGATAATAATGCAGATGCAGGAGTTAAACCAACCTGTTCTAAGTTGTGAGTGGTTTCTTGAGATAAATCCATAAATTCTTCATTTATGATACCTTCAACACCATTAATAGCTCCATAAACTCTAGTAATTTGCGGAAATTTTCTTGATTCTAGAACAGCACCTACGAGACTTTGATTAATGACAGCTGTTGGACCTCCGCCTTGTGCAATAACAACTTTTCCTTTTAATTCCAATGTTACTGATTCCTCCTTTTGTTTCTTTTGCTAATGAAACATCCATAAACATATACCGCCAATCTAACTATGGTGAGTATATGTGTTTATTATATTTATTATACAAGATACAAGAGTATAAATAAAGGGTGATCCTTATAATTTATCTATTGATTGATCTTGCCATACGAAGATATGTATGTTTTTTCCCTTTTATTGCTATGCTGTAATCCATTATGTTTTCAGGTATAGCCATCCCAGGAAAACCATTGTCTCCGATATGATGTAAATCGGTTCCCGTCATTTTACACATAAGAGCAATCTGCTTAATGGTATCTGAATCAGCACCTTCTTGAGAGGTACCAATTGCTGTAATTGTTAATTTTTCTAAGCTGTGGGCATAACTTACAAGTTCTTTAATATATTCAAGAGTAATACCGGGTACTGTAGCCGGAGCTGGTAATAATATGATATCGGCGCCAGCGTTAGAAAACTCAAGAACATCTTTTTTTGTTATGATATTTTCGCCAGCTTCCCTTAAAGAACCTGCTGCATGCATCTTACCAGCGACAAGAATAACCTGATCTCCAAGCGTCTCGCTGATATGTTTAAGTGAGTGAACAATTGCTTTATTGGTAACACCTGTACCAGGATTTCCAGTTAGCACAATGAGATCAACACCCATTTCAACAGCCTTCTTTGCAGTTTCTACAGTTGCAAGCCTTCCCTTTGATACGGATATCATTTCACCTACTGTTTCGGCATTTGAATCAACGGGTTCTAAATTGATACCGATTAATCGTCCAGTGAGATTTTTGATTTTTCTTATGATGTCATGCTTTTCAACCTTCGGTATACCGTAGAATACTGGGTCGTAAACATCAAACATATTTAATAGCAAGATATCAGCTCCAAAAGCAGTTGATAGTTCAGCATTGCTGATATTTACTAGGATTGGTTGTAGCAACCCAATAATTTCTGAAACGACAACTCTGCCTTCGCTGGCTATTATCGCCTCCAATTTCATCTGCTTAGTTAGTCCAAGCAAATCAGAAGTATCACAATCTAACAATCTTTTGCTCATAATCTATCGCCTCCAAAATATTTGAGGAATCCTCTACCATAAAAAAAGGCATGAGTCCTTGAGAACTCATGCCTAGTCTTACTAGTTACACGTTATATTTATGATAAACCCGTTTGTAAATTATGTCAAGCAATAAAGTATTGTAACGTTGAAAATATGTATCCGCATATTACGAGCAAAAATAAAGGTATTGACAAATCGACTCATCTGATGGTAAGTTGACAATAAGGAGAAGCGATGTGCTTTGTCCGAATTTGAAAGAAAGGAGTGATGATTTGAAAGCAGTTGTGAACGGAGCTATTTATAAAGATCATGAATTTTTACAGAACAAAGCACTCATTTATGATTCGAAGATTGAAGACATCATTGATTACAAGGATGTAGATTATTCCAAATACGAACAAGTAATCGATGCCAAAGGATTGCTGATTGTACCAGGCTTTATTGATATTCACCTTCATGGTTACGGAGGCTACGATACAATGGATGATTCTGATGATGCGCTCATAAACATCAGTAAAAGGCTCGTTGAAAATGGGGTAACCTCTTTTTTGCCAACCACAATGACGATGTCTGTTGATTTGATACATCAAGCATTACAGCGTATCAGAAACTTGATGACGCAATCTTTTATTGGTGCAAAAGTACTGGGAGCACATTTTGAAGGCCCATTTATTAACGCTGAATATAAAGGTGCTCAAAGTGAGGAATTCATTACTTATCCAAAAATTGACATACTGAAGGATTATGAAGATGTTATTAAAGTAATTACAATGGCTCCAGAAATGAGAGATGCAATGAGCTTTATTGAGACGATTTCCAATAAGGGCATAGCAATTTCTATAGGTCACACAGGAGCAGATTATGAAACCGTTGTAAAAGCTTATGAACATGGAGCCAAGGGAATTACTCATTTGTTTAATGCTATGACAGGTCTACAACACAGAAAACCTGGCTGCGTGGGTGCTGCTCTCTTAAAAGATTTCTGCATTGAAGTAATTGCTGACAATGTTCATATGAACCCGGTTATGTATGAATTGCTATTGAAAACCAAAAAACTTGAACATCTGATTTTAATTACGGATTGTATGAGAGCAGGAGGAATGCCAGAAGGTTCTTATGATTTGGGTGGACAAAAGGTTATCGTTGCAGATGGAAGATGTTTGCTAGAAAATGGCACATTGGCTGGAAGTACGTTGAAACTTAACCAAGGATTAACTAATTTCATGCTTCAGACTTCCCTTGAGTTAGAAAACGCAGTCAAGCTTGTGACGGAAAATCCTGCGAGATACTTAAATATCTTTGATAAGGTGGGGTCTTTTGATCAAGGTAAGCTGGCAGATATTACAATCATTGATCCACAAATCAACGTACACAATACGATTGTAGAAGGAGTGGTTTTGTATGAAAAAAAAGATTAAAGGTATGACTATATTTATTTGCCAAGACTATGAGGAAATGAGTAAGAAAGCAGCAAATATTGTCGCAGCTCAGTTAATCATTAAACCAAAAAGTGTTTTAGGTTTGGCAACTGGATCAACCCCTGCTGGCATGTATGAACAATTGGTAAAGCTATACAATCAAGATGATCTTGATTTTAGTGAAGTCACAACCTTCAACCTTGACGAGTATTATCCAATTCAAAAAACAAATGAGCAGAGCTATTACTATTACATGAGAACCAATTTGTTTAATCATATCAATGTGAACGACCACAGCATCAACATCCCAAATGGAGAAACGACAAACATTCAGAAGGAATGTTATGATTATGACGATGCAATTTATTTACATGGCGGGATTGACCTTCAGGTGCTTGGAATTGGTAACAATGGACATATTGGCTTTAACGAACCTGATGTAAGATTTGAATCTGGAACTCATTTGGTGAAGCTTGATGAGGAAACCATTAAAGCGAATGCAAGATTCTTTGGTAGTCAGGAAGAAGTACCGACAAAAGCAATCAGCATGGGAATTAGAACCATTATGCATTCAAAGAAGATCGTGCTATTAGCTAGTGGACAATCAAAAGCGCACATCATTGAGCAAATGTTACTTGGTGATATTACGCCAAATGTTCCGGCATCTATATTGCAACTGCACAACGAGGTAACCCTTATTTTAGATAAAGATGCAGCTTCAAATATTTTCGAAAAGTACAACTAGAAAGTTAGTAAATATGAACAGAAAAAAATCACTAGTAATCGTCAAATGCTGCTTTTGATAGTCAAATACAACAAAAAAAAGTGAAAGTTAGTTTTATCGTTGACAATTAATACAAAACATGATAACTTATAAGTACGTAATAATTAAATAAACTTTGGTGTGTTACTGTTAAAGCAGGCATAAACCTACATGGCGATTTTGATCAAGTAGTTTATGTTTTTTTTATTTCTATGACCTAATTTTTAAAGTATCTGTATGATTGCGCAAGGTTAGTAAAAACATAATTGTAAGAAATGAGGTTGTAGCATGGAGCATAAGTATGAGATTGCTAAAATAATGAATAACAATGTTATCCTTGTGAGACGCATTGCAGATGATTTGGAAAGTGTATTGATTGGGAAAGGCTTAGGATTTCAAAAAAAATGTGGCACTATAACAACAATACCTACTGAACAAATTGAAAAAGCTTTTTTTACTTATGATGAGAAATTAAAAAACGATTACCATGTTCTTTTTAGAGATATGGACAGTAAGGTTTTTGGAACCTGTGCTGAGTTGGTCTCTTTAGCAGAAAAAAAGCTTGGTGAGTTAAGCCCTAAACTACTCATAGTTTTAACAGATCACATTAGTTTTGCTCTCGAAAGAATAAAGATGGGTATGGAAATTGAAAACCCCTTTATCTATGAGATCAAGAACATTTATCCAGAGGAGTATGCAATTGCTCAGATGGGACGTGACCTATTTATTAATTCAATGGGCATCGATATTTCAGAAGATGAGGTTGGCTTTATTGCTTGGCATTTAAATGCAGGTAAACAAAATAAAAATGTAGCAGAAAATGTTAAGTCAACAAGACTTATTAAAGCGATTATTGAAACCGTCGAAAAGAGGATAGATTATACGCTAGATGTTAACTCCACCTCTTATAACCGATTTATAAACCATTTAAAAGGCCTTGTATTTAGAACTCAACACAATGAAAATATTGTAAATCCATTGCAAGAAGCAGTGCGGCTTGAATTAACAGATGCCTACAATATTGCATTAGAGGTGAAGAAAGAAATTAAAAATGGAGCACAACTCACGATTACCGATGATGAACTAGCTTACTTAGCAATTCATATTAATAGATTACAATTGTTATCAAAAATTCAAAATAGTTAAAGCGTGTTACTGTTTAGTCAGGCATGAGCTTATCGTTGTGATTTATCACAGCTATGGGCTCATTTTTTTATTTACTAAGAAAGTTCTGGATGGAGCAAGTAAAGTGAGTAATTAAGAAAAGCGGCAATAGCCTAGGTGTTTAACCCAGTATAGCCGATTTTCTTAACTATAAAAAAATGATCTTAGGAGGTTATAATTTTATGAACAGTAAAGTGTTTAGTTCATTTCAAAAAGTAGGTCCAGCTTTAATGACACCTGTAGCAGCATTACCAATAGCTGCACTATTACTAAGGTTAGGTGTGCTTTGGAACATCGATATTGTAACAGCAGCGGGGGCAGCTATCTTTGACAATTTGGCATTAATATTTGCAATTGGTGTAGCTTTTGGTTTAGCAAAAAACAACCATGGCGCGGCAGCACTTGCAGGAGCAATTAGTTACTTAGTTATCACTAGAGTAGCGCCAGCAGCAGCAGTAAGCTTTGGTGTTGTAGAAGAAGCATATGTGCTTAACAACAACGTACTAGCTGGTATGATTTCTGGTATGATTGGGGGCTTAATGTATAACAAGTATTATAATATTAAGTTGCCAGAATGGTTAGGGTTCTTTGCAGGGAAACGATTCGTTCCCATCGTTACTTCAGTATTTACGATTTTTGTAGGGATGCTCTTTGGAGTACTTTGGCCAATCATTGAAAAAATTATTGGTGGTACGGGCGAATGGATGATGGCTTCTGGATCAGTTGGTGCATTTTTCTTTGGTCTATTAAACAGACTATTAATTCCAACAGGATTACATCATGTTATTAACTCTTTTGTTTGGTTTGTGTTTGGTGAATATAATGGAGCAACAGGAGACCTTAGTAGATTCTTTGCTGGGGACCCAACAGCGGGTACTTACATGACAGGCTTCTTCCCAGTTATGATGTTTGGCTTACCAGCAGTTGCACTTGCAATGTACACTACAGCTAAAAAACAAAATAGAAAAGCAGTAGGCGGTTTGATGTTTTCTGTAGCTTTTACAGCATTCCTTACAGGAATAACTGAACCATTAGAATTTATGTTTATGTTTTTAGCACCAGTACTTTATGGAGTTCATGCAGTTTTAACAGGAGTATCAATGGCAGTATGCCATATGTTAGGTTTATTACATGGATTTGGATTCTCAGCAGGATTTATTGATTATGTTGTTAACTTTAACTTAGCGACTAAACCTGTATTATTGGTTGGTGTAGGCCTTGTATTCGGTGTAATCTACTATGTTATCTTTGTTTTCATAATCAAGAAACTAGACTTACCAACACCAGGAAGAATGGATGACGAAACAGGTAATGAAGAGTTATTGGCTGAAAAAGGTGTTTCTTACATAGCGAAAGAATACCTTCGAGTTCTAGGAGGTAAAGATAATATTCAAGAGATCAATGCTTGTATTACAAGATTAAGATTGACTTTGAAAAATAATGATCTTGTAAAAGAAGAAGATTGTAAAGCATTAGGTGCTAGTGGTATTATTAAACCAAATAAGTATAACATTCAAGTTATCGTTGGTACAAAAGCAGAGCTAATTGCAGACGAAATTAAAAATTTATTATAATTCATTATTTATAAATCTAAAATGTTTAGTAGGTTAGGAAAGTACAATGCATGTTGATACTTTCCTGCCTGCCAAAACAAATAGAAAGTAATGAATTTGAAAAGTAATTTAGAAATATAAATTATTTTCCAAAGTCATTATCGCCACAGAAAGATATACTAGTCTTTCAACTGATTTATTCATAAGCATATCCCTAACTGCTATTTGTGCAGAAAGATAGGAGATAAAGACTAATAATTGACATCATTTAAAAAAACGGTTACAAGGAGGTACAATATGTTTAACTTTTTTAAAAAAAGCCATAATAAAACATGCCATTTAATCGCACCAATGGAGGGCGAAATCATACCGATTCAAGATGTACCAGATCAAGTATTTTCAGAGAAAATGATGGGAGATGGCTTTGCTATAAAACCTACAAACGGACTTGTTTGTAGTCCATGTGATGGAGAAGTGTTGCAAATATTTCCAACAAACCATGCTCTAGTAGTGCATTCTATTGAAGGATTAGATATTATTATTCATATTGGATTAGATACAGTCCAACTAAAAGGAGAAGGATTTACAAGGCTGGTCGAAGTAGGTAAACATGTGAAAGCAGGAGATCCGCTTCTGCAAATGGACCTAAAAGTAATGGAAAAGTATGAAAAGTGTATTATTTCACCTATCGTTATTACGAATATTGAGTGCATTGAAAGTATGAAGATTAATTATAAGAACTATAAAATTAAGGAAAGCATTGGTAAAGTGATTATAAAAGGGGAGTGACAAGTATGACGACTGTGGTAGTAACAAGTAAATCAGGTCTACACGCAATGCCTGCAAGCCTATTTGTTGATTTAGCCAAAAGGCATAGCTCCAATATTACAGTTATTAAGGACTCCAAGGAATATGATGGAAAAAGCATTGTTAGTATTATGATGGCTATGATCGCTGGAGGAGAAACCATTCATATACATGCTGAAGGTAGTGACGCCATGATTGCGGAAAAGGCCTTAGCAAAATTCATTGAAGAATATAAAGAATAAGAATTCATTAAAGGAGACAAAAAATGAAACAAACGATTATAAAATTACAAAATGAAGAAGGTATTCATGCTAGACCTGCTAATTTGTTTTCGAAAACTGCTATGAAGTTAACTTGTGATATTCAAGTATTAAAAAATGGAGATAAAAGCAAAGTATTTAATCCCAAAAGCATCATTTCAGTTTTAAGTATGGGTGCAATAAAAGGGGATGAATTAACCATTATTGCAAACGGTGTTGACGAAGAGGAAGCGATTAGAGTCATTACTGAACTTTTTAAAAATGGTTTCAACTAGGAGGAGAAACTATGATAGAACTTAAAGGTATTCCTGCCTCAAATGGTATTGGGATAGGTTCGGTTATGATTAAGAAAGAGATTATAAATCCCAGTCTACATAATGTAACAGACACTGAACAAGAAAAAAAGAGATTTAAAGATGCAAGGATAAATTCGATTAAGCAATTGTATGGACTTTATGAAACTACCATGATTAGGATTGGTGAAAAAGAAGCTAGTATCTTTGCAGCACATATTGCATTAATTGAAGATGAAGAGTTAATCAATGGAGTTGAAACTTCAATTGAAGGCAATTATTGGAATGCTGAGTGGGCATTAAAAATAGTCACAGATCATTTTGTCTCCATTTTCAATGAAATGGAAGACCCGTACCTAAGAGAGCGTGCGCTAGACATTAAGGATATTTCAAACCGTATTCAAAGGCATTTGGCTGGTCTAGGTGAAGAAAATGAGATGGAAACAGATAAACCTGTTATCATAGTTGCACATGATTTAACTCCATCAGATACCGCTCAAATGGATACTGCTAAAGTATTAGGTTTTATTACTGAAATAGGTGGGAAAACTTCCCATACAGCAATTCTTGCTAGAACTTTAGAAATACCAGCAGTTGTTGGACTTCATGGCATTGTTTCAAAAGTTACCCATGGACAGCGCGTTGTACTAGATGGACGAGATGGAAAGGTATATATCGAGGCTGACAATAGCACGATAGAACATTTTAACAATGAGAAAATTATAATTGAAGAATATAAAACAAAGCTAAGTCAATTGAAATATACAAAG
>PHAG01000017.1 GCA_002841625.1 Firmicutes bacterium HGW-Firmicutes-1
TCTAATTTTATGATGAGGTTATATCATACTATAGATTTATCAAACGGGACATAATCACAAATGATATACTAGGACATTATCATAAATGGTTCAGAAAAAAAATCAATTCTCTAAAAAAAAGATTGACAAAAGCTTTTAACCATATTATAATTACCACATATTAAAAATACGATGACGTATTATTATATTAACAAATAGGCAAGGTAGTCTATATACTTCGAGTCAGAGGTGTATGGGCTTTTTTTATTTTCTTGGAATTATATCAACTGAATTTATCGAATTGACTATTTATAGAATGGTTCGATATTCTCATATAAAAAATTTAGAGGAGGAATAGAAAATGGATAAAATCACAAAAGTAGACATTATTACTAGACCAAGCAAAATTGAAGATCTAAAGATGGCGTTAAATGAGATAGGTATAACAGGGATGACCTTTTCAAATGTACTTGGATGTGGCCTTCAGAAGGGTAAAACAGAGTACTATAGAGGAACAGAATACAGCATTGATTTGTTGCCAAAGGCAAGATTAGAAGTAGTTGTTTGTGAGGTACCTGTAGAACTAGTCATTGAGACTGCTAAGAAAGTACTAAGAACTGGTGAAATTGGTGATGGAAAGATTTTTATTTATCCAGTTGAAAATGTGATAAAGGTTAGAACTGGTGAAGAAGGCGTTAAGGCATTGTAATAATCATAAATGAAACGTCAATGAAACGTCAATGATAGATCAATCGAAGAGTATATGAAAGGAGATTTAATTATATGGATGAATTAAAATTAGTTATGGATACAATTTGGGTACTTATTGCGGCAGCGTTGGTGTTTTTCATGCAAGCTGGGTTTGCAATGGTTGAGACTGGATTTACAAGAGCAAAAAATGCAGGTAACATCATTATGAAGAACTTAATGGATTTTTGTATTGGATCTATTATGTTTTGGGCAGTTGGTTATGGTTTGATGTTTGGAGCAGATTCATTTGGTGGACTTATTGGAAAACCAGGGTTTTTCTTTAGTGGTGATTATACATCATTGATTTTTCAGACAGTGTTTTGTGCTACAGCAGCAACCATCGTGTCTGGTGCTATGGCAGAAAGAACTAAATTTATCGCTTACTTAGCATATAGTTTCTGTATTTCCGTAGTAATTTACCCTGTTACAGGTCATTGGATTTGGGGTGGCGGATGGTTAAGTCGTTTAGCGATAGGTGAGGCAACAGGTTTTGTTGATTTCGCAGGTTCTACAGCGGTTCACTTTGTTGGTGGTATGTGTGCCTTAGTCGGTGCAGCTATCATTGGACCTAGAATCGGTAAATATTCAAAAGATGGTAAATCTCATGCCATACCTGGTCACAGTTTAACCCTTGGAGCACTCGGTGTATTCATCCTTTGGTTTGGATGGTTTGGATTTAATCCAGGATCACAACTTGCAGCTTCTTCAGCTGAAGATGCTTTTGCAATAGGTAAAATCTTTGTTACAACAAATTTAGCAGCGGCAGTTGCAGCAACAGTTACAATGATCATTACATGGATTAGATATAAAAAACCGGATGTATCAATGACATTAAATGGTGCATTAGCAGGATTGGTAGCCATAACTGCTGGATGTGCGGCAGTGACACCGGTTGGTGCAGCATTGATAGGTGTTGTTGCAGGAGGAATGATTGTTGTTGGAATTGAATTTATTGATAAAGTGTTGAAAATTGACGATCCAGTTGGAGCTGTCGGTGTTCATGCAATAAATGGTGCAGTAGGAACATTGCTTGTAGGATTATTTTCAGAAAGCACAGGATTATTCTACGGACATGGATTTGGACAATTAGCAGTTCAAGCAATTGGTGTTGCAGCAGTAGGTGCATTTGTATCTATAGCAGCATTTATCATATTCAAAACAATTGACTTGACAATAGGTTTAAGAGTAAGTGAAAAAGAGGAACTTATCGGACTTGATATTGAAGAGCATGGAATAGAAAGCTATGCAGACTTTGAATTAAGAGGTATTCAAGTTAGATAAGACAGTTCTTACATATGAAAAGATATGAGCTATGAAAATAGTTTATATAGAGAAAGCTTAGGTTTATAGTAGTATTCCTATCCTAAAAGAAGAAAGTAGCCGCAGCTTGTATGTGGCTACTTTCAAGTTGTCGAGAAAAGCATTTTTTCTGGTAGGTGTATTTACTACGGGCAGTAAGTGTTCATTTTTCTGGCCTTACCCTTTGGCCGGTCGGGCGAAAAATGAACACTTACTGCCTTTCGTCGTAATCTAGAAGAAAAAATGCTTTTCTCTCTGATTTGTTAATCGATAAATTATCAACATTGAGAGCGTAAAAGTTTTGAATAAAATTAAAAAGTATTATAGGGGTAAATAAAGCTATCTAGTTAGAAATGTTAAGTTATGATATAATGTAGGAACCAATTAATAGGATTTAGGAGCTTCAAAAGATGAAAGATCATATAATAGATTATACTCAAAAGATATATCCTTTTCACATGCCGGGTCATAAATTAGGAAGAATTGGACCACTCTCTGATGTCAATCTCTATGGATTAGATGTTACAGAAGTTGATGGAATGGATTATTTATATGAAGCTTCAGGTATGATTAAAGAGGCACAGAATCGAGCAAGAGATTTTTATGGTGCAATGGAATCCTTTTTTCTAGTAAATGGTAGTACTGGTGGAATATTGAGTGCAATAAGTACCTGTTGTAGACAAGATGGAAAGATATTAATTAGCAGGAATAGTCATAAATCCGTTTACAATAGCATACTGATAAATAGGCTAGATCCAATATATCTATATCCAGAGTATATTGAAGCTTATGGACTTGTAGGGGGTATTGATCCAAGAACAGTAGAGACAGCATTAAATGAGCATCCAGATATTTCATGTGTTGTCATAACAAGTCCAAGTTATGAAGGATTTACTTCTGATATAGATAGCATTTCAGATATCGTTCATAAGTATAAAAAGT
Source organism: Firmicutes bacterium HGW-Firmicutes-1 (assembly GCA_002841625.1). Taxonomy (NCBI): domain Bacteria; kingdom Bacillati; phylum Bacillota; species Firmicutes bacterium HGW-Firmicutes-1. Next base: position 2,971 of record PHAG01000017.1, read on the forward strand.
TATTAATTGTTGATGAGGCTCATGGTGCACATTTTAAATTAAGCAATCAATTTCCAAAGTCTGCGTTAGAATGTGGTGCAGATATTGTTATACACAGTCTTCATAAAACGCTACCTGCGTTTACCCAAAGCGCGGTACTTCATGTAAACAATAGCAATGTAAATTTGGAAAAATTAAGGGAGTACTTAAGCATATATCAGACTTCTAGCCCATCCTATATTTTGATGACAGGGATTGATAGTTGTATTAAACTTTTAGAGCAAGACGGGGAAGCATTGGTAGAGACTTATTTAAATAATCTAGAAGTATTTAAGGAAAAGATGAAAGGTCTTAATCACATAAAGCTTATTGGTAAAGAATTTGAAGGACATTATGGAATTAAGGAAGTAGATGTTTCAAAACTAATTTTTGCAGGCAAAAATGTGGACATGAATGGAAAATCCATGGAAAAAGAATTACGAGAAGTTTTTCATCTTCAAGTTGAGATGTCTATGCCAGTTAGTGTTCTTGCTATAACTAGTATTGCAGATGATCTAAATGCTTTTGAAAAATTATATAAAGCATTAGCAAATATAGATATAAAAGAAGAAAATTTAAGTACAAGAAGGGCTTCCAATATAAATAGTTGCTGTAAAGTAGATACACCTTTCTTAACGTCCCAAAAACAACAAGAATGCATTCTTGTTAAAGATGCTGCAAATAGAATTAGTGGACAATTTGTTACGGTATATCCTCCAGGTATTCCTATTTTAATTCCAGGAGAAAGGGTTACAGAGGGTATTATCGGGGATATTAAGGACTATGTTCAAAATGGTATAAAAGTTCTTGGTATTGAAAATGGCCTTATAAAAGTAGTAGTATAAAAAACCATTGCTTGAATTAAGAGATTTCTACGTGTACAATATAAAAGAGGTTGGACATAAACATTTGGAGGTTTAGGATGAAAGGAAAGTTAATTATAATAGAAAGTGGTACTGATGGGAGTGGTAAAGCAACGCAAGCCCAATTACTATACGAAAAAATCAAAGATACCAATCATAATGTAAAAAAAATTACGTTTCCCAATTACGATAGTGATGCTTCTGCTTTGGTTAAAATGTATTTAAAGGGTAGCTTTGGAAGCAATCCTACGGATGTAAATCCTTATATAGCATCTACTTTTTATTCTGTTGATAGATTTGCGTCCTATAAAACAGAATGGGAGGAATTCTATAACGAAGGGGGTATCATAATTGCTGATAGGTATACTACCTCAAATATGGTACATCAAGCTTCCAAGATCACAAATGAATTAGAGCGTGAGGAGTATTTGAATTGGCTATGGGACTTTGAGTTCAATAAATTCAATCTTCCAATTCCAACATGTGTAGTGTTTTTAAATATGCCACCTGAACATACGCAAAGATTAATGGAAAATAGGGCAAATAAATTTACAGGTGAAGCTGAAAAAGATATCCATGAAAAAGACATGGCATACCTTGTTGACTCTTATCACAATGCCCTATATATTGCTGAAAAGTATAATTGGATTATGGTCAATTGCATAGAGGATCATCAAATAAGAACCGTTAATAGTATTCATGAAGACATATATAAAATTGTAAAAGAAGTTATTTAAGCGAATGCTGTAACATTGACATAAAGTTATTTAATATGGTAGAAAAACAAGAAATTCAATTGACAATAGTGTATAATTAAGTTGTTAATGACTATCTATTAATAGATTTTCATTTTAAGACGATATTATGATTAAGGATGGTGGAAAAAGTGAAAATGATTATTACAATTGTTCATGACGAAGATTCACATTTAGTGGTTGAAAAACTCTTTAATGCAGGGTATAGTTCAACTAAGCTTGCAAGCACAGGTGGTCTTCTTAGGACAGGAAATACAACGTTATTTATTGGAGTTGAGCAAGAGCAGGTAGAAGAAGTAATTGAAATAATTAAAGAAACTTGTCAAACGACTAAGCGTTTCTCATTGATAAATCCACCAACATCAGCAACACCAGAAGGTTATATGCCTTATCCTATTGAAGTTGTTGTGGGTGGCGCTACACTATTTGTACTAGATGTAGATCAATACATGAAAATTTAAGTAATCGTATCTTCCTATATAAATAGGGGGGAGGCTTATTATGGATGTAAAAGTAAATGCTGTACCAGCGACACAAGCAATAGAATTAACACCTAAAAAAGACGGTAATGTAGACAATGATTTTAAATTTACTCTTTTAAGTAAAATAGAAGAGGGTGAATTGCAATCAAAGTTAAACACCATGATGCGTGATATTAATGTACAAGGTGATAAAATTGCTAAGCATATGGATATCAAAGATATGAAAAAATATCGTGAACTCATAAAGGATTTTATGAATGAGGTTGTAACCCACTCCCATAAATTTTCAAGAGAAAATTTTTTGGATAAAAGAGGTCGCCATAGAGTATACGGTATTGTAAAATTAGTTGATAAAAATGTAGATGATTTAGCGCAAGAGTTATTGAAGGAAGAAAAGAACCATCTTAACATACTTGGTAAAATTGATGAGATTAAAGGTCTACTTTTAGATCTAGTAATATAGCTCTTATGCTGATATGCATAAGAGCGTTTCTTTTTTTTTGCAGATGTGTTAAGATATTAGATAGTTTATAAGAAAGTGTGGGAAAATAATGAATAGCTTTAACGATATAGTTGGACATGAGGAAATCATTAAACATATAAGAAACTCCATAAAAATGGATAAAGTATCCCATGCCTACATGTTTGAAGGTGAAGAGGGTATTGGTAAAAAGCTATTAGCAAGTATCTTTGCGAAGACACTCCAGTGTGAAGCAGGTAAAGACGAACCATGTAATAGTTGTTCCTCATGTAAAAGCTTTGATTCACTAAACCATCCTGACATTAAATATGTTGTAGCAACAAAGAAAGCCGGAATTGGTGTTGATGATATAAGAGAGCAATTAAACATGGATATTCATATTAAGCCATATCGATATAAATACAAGATATATATGATTGAAGAGGGTGATACAATGACACCCCAAGCGCAAAATGCATTGTTAAAAACCATAGAGGAGCCTCCTCATTATGGTATTATAATCATGATTGCACATAATAGCAGTAGATTTTTACCAACAGTATTATCTAGATGTGTACTGCTTTCATTAAAAGCAATTGAAGAGAAAAAAATCAAAGCGTATTTAATTGAAAACCAAAATCTATCTGAAGCAGAAGCGCATATGTATGCATCTATTTCCAGAGGGAATATTGGTAAGGCAAAAACTTTTCTAACATCTATTGAGTTTGAAGATATACGAAACGATATTATTTATGCTATGGAATGTATTATTGAAGAAAATGATTTGGAAATATTAGAAATAGCTAAAAAAATTGGGGAATATAAGGAAAAGGCAGATATGGTACTTGACCTAATGATGACCTGGTTAAGAGATATTATGATAATTAAGGAAATTAATGATGAAAAATACATTATTCACAAGGATAAGTATAAAACTTTGTTGAAACATGGACAACTTTTATCGTATAATAGAATAAGTGTCTTAATGTCTAGGATTGAAGATATGCAAAGAAATATTAAAGTCAACGTTAATTATCAATTGTCTTTAGAGACATTATTCTTTTAACTATTATTAAGGAGATTTATATATGATAAAAGTAATTGGTGTGAGATTTAGAAGAGCAGGTAAAATATATTACTTTGATCCAAGTGAAATGGAAATAGAGCCAGGACAATTTGTGATCGTGGAAACGGCGAGAGGTATAGAATTTGGAGCAGTCATTTTAGGATTAAAAGAAATTACAGAAGAAGAGGTAATTCAACCTCTAAAAAAAGTAATTAGAATAGCGACGGAAGAAGATCAAAAAAAAGAAGAAAAAAACAAACTTAAAGAAAAAGAAGCGTTTACTACTTGTATGGAAAAAATTCACAAACATGGATTAGATATGAAGCTTATTGATTGTGAATATACGTTTGATAATAACAAACTTCTGTTTTACTTTACTGCTGATGGTCGTATAGACTTTAGAGAACTTGTTAAGGATTTGGCAGCTGTATTTAAAACAAGAATTGAGCTAAGACAGATTGGTGTAAGAGATGAAACAAAAATGGTTGGAAGCATTGGAATATGTGGAAGAAGCTTGTGCTGCAATGCACATTTATCAGAATTTCATCCAGTATCTATAAAAATGGCTAAGGAACAAAATCTATCACTTAATCCAACAAAGATTTCTGGAGTTTGTGGCAGGCTTATGTGTTGTTTGAAATATGAAGAGGCTACTTATGAAATGCTAAATGAAAAATTACCTAATGTGGGAGATATTGTTATATTAGCAGATCAACGAGAAGGTGAAGTGTTAAGCGTTAATGTTTTAAGGCAGCTTGTTAAGATAGTCGTTAGAAAAAAAGATGGAGATACAGAACTTACTGAAGTTCATGTTGATGAATTAACGATTAAAAAAGCAGTTAAAAGAAATAATAATGATCATTTATCTAAGGAAGAGCTTGAAGAACTAAAGAAACTTGAAAAGATGGAACAAAAAGAAGTAGAAATGAAAAGGGATTAATGATGAATCATCATCCAGAAGAACGAATCGACGATTTGCATATTCATGATTTTAGAATCATACAAAATCCCAAAAGTTTTTGTTTTGGTATGGACGCTGTTCTATTATCAGACTTTTCAAAGGTAAAAGAAGGAGATTGTGTATTAGATCTTGGAACAGGCACAGGTATCATTCCGATTTTGCTTCAGGCTAAAACAAAGGGCAAACATTTCACGGGATTAGAACTACAAGAAGATAGTGTTGATATGGCACAAAGAAGTGTTGCTATGAATAAGCAAGAAAGTCAAATTGACATTGTTAAAGGAGATATTAAGGAAGCGGACCGTCTATTTCCATTGGCATCCTTTGAAGTTATAACAAGTAACCCGCCCTATATGGATGGTGGAAAAGGCTTGATTAATGAGCATTCACCAAAAGCTATTGCAAGGCATGAAATCTATTGTACTCTAGAGGATGTCATTAGGGTAGCTTCACGGCTAGCCTGTGTTGGAGGACGATTTTATATGGTTCATAAGCCACATCGCTTAATAGAAATTGTAGAACTACTTAAGAAATATAAAATGGAGCCAAAACGAATTAGATTTGTACATGCCTATAAAAATAAGGACGCAAATATGGTGCTTATTGAAGCTATTCGCAACGGAAAACCAATGGTAAAAATAGAAAAACCACTTATTATATATGATGATATTAATCAATACACAGATGAAATATACGAAATATATGGCTATGAAAGATCAGAAGAAGAAGGAAAGCTCGGTAAAAATTAAGTCAAAGGGCGTGATTATATGAATGGCAAGCTGTATTTAGTAGCAACGCCAATTGGCAACTTAGAAGATATGACCTTAAGGGCCATTCGAACATTAAATGAAGTAGATTATATTGCCGCGGAGGATACGAGACATACAATAAAGCTCCTCAATCATTTTGAAATTAAAAAGCCATTGCAAAGCTATCACGAACACAATAAGACAGAAAAAGGCAATAAAATTATTGAAGATTTATTAAATGGACAACAAGTTGCACTGGTTACTGATGCTGGAACACCAGCTATTTCAGATCCAGGAGAAGACTTAGTAAAGCTTTGTCATAAAAATAAGATTGAAGTAACCTCCATTCCTGGAGCGGTAGCACTCATTAATGGTTTAATATTATCAGGAAAAGATACAAGACGATTTTGCTTTGAAGGATTTTTACCGTTTAACAAAAAAGAGAGAAACAATGTTCTAAAGGGCTTAAAGATAGAAACCCGAACAATTATAGTGTATGAAGCACCACATAAATTAAAAGGTACGATTGATGACTTGTTCCAGGCGCTTGGAAATAGGAATATCACTATAACAAGAGAGCTAACGAAGAAGTTTGAAGAAGTTTTACTCATGACGCTTGAAGAGGCAGTATGTTATTATAAAGAAAATGACCCTCGTGGGGAATATGTTCTTGTTATAGATGGTGAGTCGCAGTTAAAGTTAGAAGAAGAGAAGGTAGAAAAGTGGCTAGAAATGACCTTAGAAGAACATTTGAATATTTATATGAAAAAAGATATGTCAAAAAATGAAGCAATAAAGACCATTGCTAAGGATAGAAATATGACAAGAAAAGAAGTTTACAACTATTTTAACCGAATGGAATAAATCCCCCACTTCTTAGTTGGGCGAACTAATTTCAACATCGGTGAGGGTTCAAGCCCCTACCGATGTGCAAGCGAAGCTTGCATTAGGTTACGAAACCGTAGCGAATGTGGAGGTTTTGTAACATTGACTCACTAGTAATATAACAAGATATAAAAAATAAAACAGGTAGGATACAAGCACAGTGTATTCCTAACTGTTTTTTATTTACAAGTAAATTGTTTTAAAGAACCACCTTTAAGCCCGCCACCTGTGCCATTTCTAAAATGGATTTTCTTGAGACTTTTTGCCCGTGATAATCAATTAAATCATCCATAGAACCACTGAAAATATCAGCAGGTTGGTATTTCTTTAATATGATATGACTATCATCAACAAAAATCTCCAAAGAATCAGTTGTTGTAATGTTAAATTGTTTTCTGATTTCTGAAGGTAAAGTAAGTCGACCTAAAACGTCAAGTTTTCTAACGATTCCAGTGTAAGTCATAAAGTCCTCCCCATTTATTATATAATATAGTAACTATAGAATATCATTTTGTAAAAAAGTTGTCAAATAAAAAGTAAATAGAATGAAAATTTGTATAGCATGAATAATTTGATGGGTTTCAAGCTAAAACTAAAGAAAAAGGGCTGAATAAAATAAACTTTTTGAAAGGAATAGGCTTATGACTTCTTGGATAGAAATAGATGGGCATTCAATAAAATTAACCAATACCCAAAAGCTTTTATGGCCTGAAATTGGAATTAGAAAAATTGATTATATTAATGTATTAATACAATTATCTCCATATATACTAGCGCATACTTCGGATAGGATGCTTTCAGTTATTCGTTATCCAGAGGGTATTCATAACCCGTTTTTTTATCAAAAGAGAGTTCCTGAGCATACGCCGGAGTGGATTGATTGTATCAAAAAAGATCAAGACAATTATATGAATCTGAATAAACAAGCGACATTGATATGGCTTGGGAATAGTGCCACATTAGAGTTTCATATAGGGTTTCATAAAGCAAATGAAAGTACAATTTCATATTTGGTATTTGATTTAGATCCATCAGAGGGTCAAATTTTTGAGCAAGTAGTTGAAGTGGCTTTTATCATTTATGAAGAATTAATAAAGCTTCATTTAGAAAGTTTTATAAAAACTTCTGGAGCCTCAGGATTACAAATTTATGTTCCAATTGAAAAAAAATATTCTTATGAAGAAGGGAGAGCGTTGAATCAATTTTTTGCGATGTATTTTTCTAGTAAGTATCCTCGACAAATTACGATTGAGCGAAATGTCAAAAAAAGAGGTAGTTTATTGTATTTTGATTACCTTCAAATGTGGAAAGGAAAAACGATTATTTCGGTATATTCTCCTAGAGCTGTTAAAAGTGGGGCTGTCTCAACACCAATTACATGGGAAGAATTAGAGAAGGGAATCCAACCGGGAGACTTTAATTTGACGAATATAATGGACCGTATTAAAGAGAAAGGTGACCTTTTTAATGTTTTTTTAAATGAAAAATCAGGGAAAAAACAGAATCTTGACTTTATTGTTCAACACCTAGGTAAAAGTTAAATTAGAATGTAAAAGAGGCTGAAATTATTCTTGAAGTAGGTCAGAAAATAATGTATAATAGAAATATCTAAAATCTGACAGTTAATTATCTAGTACTCACATTTCAACTGACTAAACATCTATCCTGAAATTACTCACATATCACAACATAATAATTTTTATCGCAGATGAAAGTTTTATTATTTAATTTGAACTCATACATTTATTAAAAGCACTATATTGGGTGCTTCTACTATTTCGTAATGAGTTATTTGCGTTAAAAATTTGGGGGTTCACAGTATCTATCTACGTTAAATTTTTAACAGCTATAGGGCTGGAAGGAGATGAATTATGGATCAAGTAAAAACATGTCAATGTGAAGAAATTAGTGAAGAAGAAAAACTGAAGTTGATTGAGGAGGTCATTGAAGAATATCAGGGGCAAGAGGGTAGTCTGATTCAAGTTCTACATATGGTTCAGGGGATTTATGGTTATTTGCCAATTCATATTCAACAATTGATTGCTCAAAAACTAGATAAGCCTTTATCAGAGGTATCGGGCGTTATAAGCTTTTATTCGTTATTTTCAACGAAGCCTCGAGGCAGACATACAATCAATGTCTGTCTAGGAACGGCGTGTTATGTAAGGGGCGGGAAAAAAATAGTAGATAGACTCAAAGAGATATTGGAAGTAAACGTCGGTGATACTACGGATGACAATAAGTTTACACTAGAGGTGATGCGCTGTATGGGTGCATGTGGATTAGCTCCAGCTATGTCCATAGACGATAAAATATTCAAACAAGTCAATCCCGATAAACTTACGCAGATTCTTGATTTGTATAACTAGAAAAAGGAGAAAAAATTTATGAAGATCAAGACGTTGAATCAATTGAAGGCAATAAAAGAGTCTTATTTACTAAAGAAAGAAAGAGCAAATTATGTTATTAATGTTTGTTTTGGTGCTGGATGTGTTTCTTGTGATTGTAAAGATATAAAAGATGCATTGATGGAAAGCTTAGAGAAATATGATCACGTGAGCAAGGTCATTGTCAATGATACGGGCTGTATCGGTGCCTGTTACCTTGGACCATCCATCCTTGTTCAACCAGGAGATGTATATTATGTTAAGTTAAAACCAGAAGATATAGATACGATTGTTTACGAACATATTGTAAATGATAATATTGTTAAAGATAAGTGCTACTATGATGAAAAAAAGGAAAGACATCTTCCATTTATGAAAGATATTCCGTTTTTTAAACATCAAGAGAAGATTGTATTAAAGAATTGTGGCACCATTGATTTTAAAGAGCTTGAACAATACATAGGGAATAGTGGTTATAAAGCCCTCGGCAAAATATTATTAGATAAAAAGCCAGAGGATGTTATCAAAGAAATGAAAAAATCAGGTCTAAGAGGTAGAGGCGGCGGTGGATTTTTAGCTGGTTTAAAATGGGAACTCGCACGTAAAACCCCAAGTGATCAAAAATACGTTATTTGTAATGCCGATGAAGGTGATCCAGGGGCATTTATGGACAGGAGTCTTTTAGAAGGAGATCCACATGCGATTATTGAAGGGATGGCGATAGCTGGCTATGCAATAGGAGCATCGAAGGGGTATGTTTATGTAAGGGCTGAATATCCTTTGGCGGTAGAAAGATTAGAAAATGCGATTAAAGATGCTAGAGAAGCCTTATTGTTGGGTGATAGTATTTTCGGAAGTAATTTTGGTTTTGATATTGAAGTTAGGATAGGAGCAGGTGCATTTGTTTGTGGTGAAGAAACAGCTCTGATTAATTCCATTGAAGGTAAAAGAGGAGAGCCAAGACAAAAACCACCATTTCCATCAGATAAAGGATTATTCGAAAAGCCTTCTATTATTAATAATGTAGAAACATTTGGGAATGTACCAATTATTATTAGAAAGGGATCAAGTTGGTTTAGTCAAATAGGAACGGATAAGAGTAAAGGAACAAAGGTTTTTGCTCTTGCAGGAACAATTAATAATACTGGTATCATTGAAGTGCCTATGGGAACAATTCTTGGAGATATCCTTTTTGATATTGGTGGAGGCATTAAGAATGATAAAAAGTTTAAGGCTGCACAAACTGGAGGTCCATCGGGAGGTTGTTTAACAAAGGATAGTTTAAACGTACCAATTGATTATGATTCCTTAAAAGATTTAGGTGCTATTATGGGATCTGGTGGATTAATCTGTATGGATGAAGACAACTGTATGGTAGACGTAGCAAGATTTTTTATGGAATTTGTTCAAGATGAATCTTGTGGAAAATGCGTCCCTTGTAGATTGGGTACTAGAAGAATGCTTGAAATTCTTGAAAATATTACACAAGGAAAAGGAAAAGAAGGGGATATTGAGAGGCTCATTGAACTTGGAGAGTCTATTCAAAAATCAGCACTTTGTGGTTTAGGCCAAACAGCTCCGAATCCTGTATTAAGTACAATAAAATATTTCAGGGAAGAATATGAGGAACATATTAGAGATCATAGATGTAGAGCGGGTGTATGTCAAGAGCTAGTAAAATCGCCTTGTCAAAATGCTTGTCCCGCAGGTGTTAATGTTCCAGGCTATTTAACACTTATTGCCGCAGGTAGAGAAAGGGATGCATATAATTTAATTAGAAGAGAAAATCCATTCCCAGCGGTATGTGGTAGAGTATGTACGCATCCATGTGAAAGTAAATGTAGAAGAAGTCAGTTAGATCAAGCGATAGCAATTATGGATTTAAAACGATATACTGCCGATTGGGTTATGAAAAAGGCAGAACCTATGCAGCAGCTATATTACCCACCTAAAGGTAAATCTATAGGAATAATCGGAGCAGGACCTTCAGGACTTACTTGTGGATATTACTTGTCTTGCACAGGTTATGACGTAACTGTTTATGAAGCAAGTAGCATGGCAGGTGGTATGTTAGCGTTAGGAATACCTGAATTTAGATTGCCTAATCAATTATTAACGGATGAAATAATGCTGGCAGAACAAGCGGGTGTAAAGATCTTATTAAACACTGAAGTTGGTAAAGATATTTTATTTGATGAGCTCAAACAAAAACATGATTCTATATACATAGCTACAGGAACTCATTTTCCTAACACTATGGGAATAAAAGGCGAGGAATTAAAGGGTGTTTACTATGGAATTGATTTCTTGAGAGATGTCAATTTAGGTAAGAAAGTATCTGTTGGAGAAAGAGTAGCAGTTATTGGTGGTGGTAGTACGGCAATGGACGCTGCTAGAGTTGCGCTTAGGCTTGGAGCTAAGGAAGTCACAGTGCTTTATAGAAGACAACTGGAAGACATGCCAGCAGATGAGAGAGAAATTGTTGAAGCAAGGGATGAACACATTAAAATGATTCCAATGATTCACCCTGTAGAAATTATCGGAAATGGAAAAGTAGAAGGTATTAGATGTATTCTTCTCGAGTCAGGTTCCTTTGATACATCGGGTAGACGTAGACCTGTACCAGTAACAGGATCAGAAGTTGAATATGAATTTGATATGGTAATCCCAGCAGTAAGTCAACATTCAGATTTACCATTTATTGATGAAGATGAAGTTGAAATCACCAAATGGGGAACTTTTGTGACCGATAACGAAGGCATGACCAAACAGCAGGGAGTATTTGCTGGAGGTGATGTTGTAAGAGGTCCAGATACTGTAATTTGGGCGATTGCAGATGGTAAAAAAGCTGCTAGTTCAATCGACAAATATCTTGGAGGTACAGGAGATCTTAATAAGGGCATAGAAGTAGATGTCCCTCGGGCTCAAGAAGAAACAGATTTATCTGAACATGATAGATTTGCTATTGATGAGCTGGATCCAGAAAAACGTATTCATAATTTTGATGAAGTGAATCAAGGATTTCATAAACTTAATGCCATTGCAGAATCTATGCGTTGTCTGCATTGCGATAGACGTTAAGGGGGTATAGGCATGATAACATTGAGAATCAACAACAAGACGGTAGAAGTAGAAGAAGGCACGACTATATTACAAGCAGCAAAAATGAATGGTATTTTGATCCCGAATTTATGTTATCTTCATAATGTTCATGAGTGCGGATCTTGTAGAATTTGTGTTGTAGAAGTAGAAGGGAATAAAAACCTTCAAGCATCTTGCATTACAAAAGTGCAGGAGGGGATGAACATTCATACTCATACGGAAGAAGTAAGAAAGACAAGAAAAATTATTTATGAATTAATGATTTCTGATCATAATAAGGATTGTTTAAGCTGTACTAGAAATCAGAGCTGTGAACTTCAAGAGCTTGGTGAATTATTAGGAATTGATCAGCAGCGATATGAAGGTCTGCACTCAAAGAACATTGTTGAGACTAGTAATCCTTCAATTGAACGGGATATGTCCAAATGTATTTTGTGTAGAAGGTGTGTTACGATCTGTAATGAAATACAAGGTGTCGGTGTAATCAACCCACAAAACAGAGGTTTTGAAACCCTTGTAGGACCAACGGAAGGCTTAGAAATGATAGATGTTAATTGTACTTTCTGTGGTCAATGTACAACAGTCTGTCCAGTTGGCGCATTAAAAGAAAAGGATTCTATAAAAGATGTTTGGAGGGCAATAGAAGATCCATCAAAAAGAGTAGTAGTTCAAACAGCACCTGCTGTAAGAGCAGCTTTAGGTGAAGAATTTGGTTATCCAGCAGGTACATTGGTTACCGGTAAAATGGCTGCAGCACTAAGAGAATTAGGGTTTGATGATGTGTTTGATACAAACTTTGCAGCAGATTTAACGATCATTGAAGAAGGAAACGAATTGCTCAAGAGATTGAAAGCAGCATTAGGCGGTGGAGAAGCTACGCTACCTATGATTACAAGCTGTAGCCCAGGATGGATCAAATATATTGAACATACCTTCCCAAATGAATTAAATAATCTTTCCACTTGTAAATCGCCCCATATGATGTTGGGTGCATTAACGAAGTCCTTCTATGCAGAAAAAATAGGAGTAGCCCCAGAAGACTTTTATGTTGTTTCAGTAATGCCATGTACGGCAAAGAAATATGAAATAACAAGAGAAGTAATGGACAAAGATGTAGATGCAGTTCTTACAACTAGAGAACTAGCCAAAATGATAAAGGATGCAGGTATTGACTTCTGTAATTTAGAAGATAGCACCTTCGACAATCCATTAGGCTTATCCTCTGGAGCAGCTGACATTTTTGGTACTACAGGTGGAGTTATGGAAGCAGCTCTTCGTACAGTTTATGAAGTAGTAACAGGCGACGAACTACCATTTGATGGCCTTCATGTAGAACCTATTATGGGATTTGAAGGAATAAAAACAGCAGAGGTCACAATTACACATACTGTACCAGATTGGGAAATATTAAAAGGTGTAACCGTAAAAATTGCAGTTGCTAGTGGTTTGTCTAATGCTCAAAAGCTTGTTAAAGAAATTCATGAAGGAACTTCACCATACCATTTTATCGAAATCATGTGTTGTCCAAATGGATGTATTAGCGGCGGAGGTCAACCAAGACCAACAACAGATGAGATTCGACTCAAACGCATGGAAGCCATTTATAGAGAAGATGATGAAAAAACGCTTAGAAAGTCTCATGAAAATCCATTTATCACGAAGCTATACGAAGATTTCCTAAAAGAACCACTAGGCCATAAGTCACACGAATTATTGCATACAACTTATGTGAAACGTGGAAAGTTTAATGAATTTTTAGAGTAGATTTGAAGTAGGATCATAAAACAAAAAGGTGCCATTTAGTTGGGACCTTTTTGTTTTTATATTGGGGTTTAGAAAGCTAGTAAGTCATCTACGGGCGAAAAAATGGTTGTATGGCTAGGTTTTGGTTATGCGTAAAGATGTACTGTTAGGAACTGAAGAGATTATATTTATACGCTTATATGAGGATGGGTAGGTGCCATTTTTCTGGCTTTACCCTTCGGCCAGTCGGGCGAAAAATGGCACCTACCCATCCTCATATTTTGTGATTGACTCTTCAGTTCCTAACAGTGCATCTTTTTTGTGAATCTCGAAACAACATAGTTTTATAACCATTCTTTGAAACAGCAATTCACATTTCTATAACCCTTGTTTTTATGCACAATTTAAATCAACATCTTCACATAATTTTACATCTTTACACTAAAGTATTTATATGCTATAATGCAAATAATTAAATAATATAAAATCAATGATTGGAAGTAGTATCCTATAGAGGATGTTTCAGCGAGCTGTCGATTGGTGTGAGGTACAGTACAGAGGAAATAGGTGAATGGGTCCAGGAGATTCAAGATGAAAAGAAATGAGTAGTTGTAGACGGGAGCTCCCGTTATAGAGCAAAGGTATCGAATCTCAGGGGATTCCGTATTGGATTTAACATTACTTAATATATTGAGTGGCACAACATTTTGTCTCAAACACAGGGTGTTTTTTTTGTTCTAAAAGTTAATTAAGTAACCCCTATTTTTTATGTGATTGGTTTTTCGCTCAATCATATAAAATGCGTACTTGATCATAAGCAATTGGGTGGTATAGCGAACAATGACCAGTTTCGTCCCATAAAGGGAGGAGATTGGTCTTTTTTATTTACTAGGAAACTTAATTAACGCTCATCCTATAATAAAAATCACGAAGCGGCTTTCATAATATAAGGAGAATTAGAATGGAGAAAAAAGTACTTAAAACATATGTGCAAACAATGATAGGTGATACAGAGACACCAATTACCCTTTATCAAAAATATGTAAGAAAGGGTGAGGGTTTTCTACTAGAAAGCAAAGAGCAACCAAAAGGTCGATATTCCTTTTTAGCTACAAATCCATTTATCGTAGTTAAAGCGCATGACAATCAAATTGCCATTACTACAAAGGGAAAAACAATTATAAAAGAAGGTAAACCATTAGAGGAGGTTAAGCGCATCATTGATGGATACGACATCATCAATGAGACAAAGCTACCTTTTGTAGGTGGAGCGGTAGGAACAGTTGGATATGATACGATTAAGCAGTATGAAAAAATTCCAGCGATGAATATTGATTCTATCGGCACGCCAGACGTACATCTTATGTTTGTCAAAGAAGGAATCGCTTATGATCATTTTAATCACACCATTTATATAGTAGCCCTTGAAGAAGACAACGATCAAGGAAGGGAATTGGCAGAAGAGCGAATTTATGAAATAAAGATGATGCTAAAAAAAGATATTATTTTTGATGAAGAGGATATAGAAAGTGAAAAACTTGTTTTCCAAAGCAACGTCAGTAAAAAAACCTTTGAAGATGCCGTTAATAAGGCAAAGTCGTATATATATGAGGGAGATATTTTTCAAGTTGTATTATCTCAAAGATGGAGTGCAAGATGTGAAACGTCCCCCTTTACACTTTATAGAAGATTAAGACGCTTAAATCCATCACCATATATGTATTATTTTAAATTTGATGACTATGACATTGTAGGGAGTTCACCTGAGATGCTAGTAGAGCTTATGGATGGTAAAATATCTAATTGTCCTATAGCGGGTACAAGACGACGAGGTAAAACAGAGGAAGAAGATAAATTACTGGCAGAGGATTTAATGGGAGATGAGAAAGAAATTGCAGAACATATAATGCTTGTAGATTTAGGTAGAAATGATATGGGTAAGGTGTCTAAAATAGGTACAGTAAATGTTGCAAAATATATGGAAGTTCAAAATTATTCCCACGTAATGCACATTGTATCCTTGGTAGAGGGCGAAAAGAGAGATGACCAAGATATGTTTCAAGTTCTTATGAGCTTTTTACCAGCAGGAACCTTATCTGGAGCACCTAAAATAAGAGCAATGGAGATTATTGAAGAGTTGGAGATATCTAAAAGAGGAATTTATGGTGGTGCAATTGGGTACTTTGGCTTTAATCAAACAATGGATATGTGTATTGCTATTCGCACCATGGTCATAAAAGACAATGTAGTTCATATTCAAGCAGGAGCTGGGATTGTAGCAGATTCAATCGCAGAAGCAGAGTATGAGGAAACTAGAAACAAGGCACAAGCACTCATTACTGCAATTAATAATTAGAGGAGGGACAAATATGATATTACTGATTGATAACTACGATTCTTTTACTTACAACCTATATCAATTCATTGGAGAGTACGATGACCAAATTGTCGTTTACAGGAATGATGAAATAACAGGTAAGGAAATTTTAGAAATGAAGCCTGATAAAGTGGTTATTTCACCAGGTCCAAAGGCACCAAAGGAAGCTGGGAATTGTCTCGAGATTATTAAGCAGGTTGCAGGAATCATACCAATATTAGGAATATGCTTGGGGCATCAATGCATTGGAGAAGCTTTTGGAGGAAATATTGTTCATGCAAAAACTCTGTTTCATGGTAAAAGTTCAGTAATTCATCTTGAAAAAGATAAATTATTTAAAGGCATTGATGAAGAACTAACGGTTGCAAGATATCATTCATTGGTAGTTGAGTATGAGTCCATACCAGATTGTTTTGAAATATTATCTATATCAGATGATGATGAAATCATGGCTATGAAGCATAAGGATTATGAAATATATGGTTTGCAATTTCATCCAGAATCAGTTTTAACACAAAATGGAAAGAAAATAATTGAGAATTTTATTCTGTAAATTGATTTTCTAAAGGATATGTTAGGATACCTAAAAAATAAATACATCCTATAAAGGAGTGGAAAAAAATGATTCAAAAACAAATTGAAAGTGTGATAGCAGGAAACCATTTAACGGAAGAAGAAATGATTGGTTGTATGACTAAAATCATGAGTGGAGAAGTTGCAGATACTCAAATTGCTAGTTTTTTAACTGCTTTGAAATATAAAGGAGAAGCTATATCAGAAATCGTTGGTGGAGCTAAGGTCTTAAGAGAAAAAGCAGATGTGGTAGAGCTACAAAATTACTATACCGTGGATACTTGTGGAACAGGTGGAGATAAGCTCGGAACCTTTAATATTTCTACTGCAGTTGCTATATTAGTAGCAGCAGCTGGAGTATCCGTTGTTAAGCACGGCAACAGATCTGTCTCAAGTAAGTGCGGAAGCGCGGACGTGCTGGAAGCATTGGGAATAAAAATTGATTTGCTGCCAGAGCAAGTGGAGGCGTGTGTGAAGGAAATTAATATTGGATTTTTCTTTGCACCGACCTTTCATAAAGCAATGCGATTTGTAGGGAAAACTAGAAAAGAGCTAGGGTTTAGAACTATCTTTAATATACTAGGACCCCTAGCAAACCCTGCCAATGCGAAGGCACAGGTCTTAGGCGTATTTGATGAAGCACTAACTGAGCCAATGGCAGAGGTATTGAAAAATCTAGGAGTAGAAAAGGCATTGGTAGTAAATGGTAAGGATGGGTTAGACGAATTGTCAACAACTTCTGAAACTAAGATTACTGAATTAAAGGAAGGTAAGATAACAACCTATATGATTGAACCGGAATTTTTTGGTTTTGAAAGAGCAACGACAGAAGACATAAAGGGTGGCGATGCCCAGGAAAATGCTCAAATTATTAAAGCACTTTTTAATGGTCAAAAGGGCTATAAGAGAGATATTCTTCTTCTTAATGCTGCTGCAGCACTTTATGTTGGCAAAAAGGCAGAGGGCTTGACTGAAGGGATTCTGATAGCAAAAGAGCTTATTGATTCAGGAAAGGTAATGAAAAAATTAGAAGAATTTATTACCTATACCAACAGTTTCGAGGATTAAGTAGAAGGAGGATCTTATGGCAGATAGAATATATCTCAAAGATATTGTAAACAGTAAACAAATTAGAAATGAAAAGCAGGTTTTTCATATTGAGGATATGATGAAGCAAATTGAAGCATTGGATAATAGGCCTTCCTTTAGAGATGCATTAGCAAAAAATGGTTTGTCTATTATCGGAGAGATTAAAAAAGCATCACCTTCAAAAGGGATCATTAGAGAAGATTTTAATCCCATTGAAATAGCAAAGGTATATGAAACTGCAGTAGATGCAATTTCAGTATTAACAGAAGAAGATTACTTTCTAGGCAGGGATGTTTATTTAAAGGAAATTAGTGAACTGGTGAAGCTACCGACATTATGTAAGGATTTTATATTGATTCCAGAACAAATCTATAAGGCAAAACTTTTAGGTGCAAGTGCAGTTTTACTGATTGTTGCAATACTAACAAATGAACAATTAAAGGAATATATAGATGTAGCGAAAAGTGTAGGAATGGATGCTCTTGTTGAAATCCATACAAAACAGGAGCTTGAAAGAGCTCTTCAAGTAGGGGCGACTATCATGGGTATTAACAATAGAAACCTTGAATCTTTTAAAACAGATCTTAATGTAACCCTTGAGCTACGACCATTTATACCAGAAGGTATCATAGTTGTAAGTGAAAGTGGAATACATACCACCCAAGACATTAAGCAGCTTACAGAAGCAAATATAGATGCTATTTTAGTTGGAGAAAGTTTTATGAGAACAGATGACATTGGGCAACATGCTAAGGAGTTAAAATATGCTTACAAAGGTTAAAGTATGCGGGATTAAAACTGAGGAAGAGGTTCAAATGATTAACCTATATCCTGTGAACTATGTGGGATTCATTTTTGCCCCAAGTAAAAGGCAGGTAACAGAAGAAAGGGCAATAGTGCTTAGGCCGCTTTTTCGTAAAGATATTAAAGTCGTCGGAGTATTTGTTGATGAAGAACCTCAACGAGTGAATGAACTCATTAAGAGTTGCTCTCTTGATGTTGTACAACTACACGGAAATGAAACTGTGGAGTATTGTAATCATATGCAAGCTAAGGTGTGGAAAACAATATGCGTAAAAGATGAAGATAGTCTATACTCGATTCAAAAATATTCAACATCAGTGGAGGGTATATTATTAGATACCTATAGCAAAGATGAACGAGGAGGTACTGGTAAAACCTTTCATTGGGGTATGGTAAAGGAATTATCAAAAACCCATACTATTATTTTAGCAGGAGGTCTTACACCTGAAAATATTGTTCAGGCAATAAAAACAGTAATGCCACAAGTTGTAGATCTGAACTCAGGGTTAGAGACAAATTTAATGAAAGATAACGATAAAATCAGCAAGTTATTTTCAAAGCTTAAGGAGGAAAATTGGAATGAATAAAAAGTTTGGTCAATTTGGAGGGCAGTACGTTCCGGAAACATTGATGTATCCCTTACAAGAATTAGAAGAAGCTTATGAAGCGTGTATGAAAGATCCAGCGTTTATGGAAGAATATATGTATTATATGAAAGATTATGTTGGTAGAGAATCACCTTTGTACTACGCAAAAAGATTTACAGAAAAATTAGGTGGTGCAAAAGTTTATTTAAAAAGAGAAGATCTAAATCATACAGGTGCACATAAAATTAACAATGTAATAGGGCAAGTATTGTTGGCTAAGAGAATGGGAAAGAAGAAGGTCATTGCAGAAACTGGAGCTGGTCAACATGGTGTTGCAACTGCTACGGGAGCGGCTCTATTCGATATGGAATGTACGGTATTTATGGGCGAAGAAGATGTTGCGCGTCAAGAATTAAATGTATTTAGAATGGAGCTACTTGGTGCAAAGGTTGAAACAGTAGTTTCTGGAACAAAAACATTAAAGGATGCTACCAATGAAGCAATTAGAGAATGGGTTAAATGCGTTGAAGATACTTTTTATGTGATTGGTTCAGTTGTTGGACCTCATCCATATCCTACGATGGTAAGAGATTTTCAAAGAATCATAGGAGATGAAACCAGGAGACAAATATTAGAAAAAGAAGGAAGACTACCGGATACGATAATTGCTTGTGTTGGTGGAGGAAGTAACGCAATGGGTATCTTTTTTCCTTTTGTTGAAGACGTCGAAGTTCAACTGATTGGTGTTGAAGCAGCAGGATTAGGGATAGAAACAGGAAAGCACGCGGTAGTTTTAGCAGAAGGTTCAGATGGGACATTGGGAGTTCTTCATGGAATGAAAACAAAGCTTTTAACCGATCAAGATGGAAATATTATACCTGCTCACTCAATATCAGCAGGCTTAGACTATCCTGGGATTGGACCAGAACATGCATATTTAGATGACGTTAAAAGAGCAAAATATGTCTCCATTACGGATCAAGAGGCACTTGATGGATTCGAGATGTTAACGAAGGTAGAGGGAATTATTCCAGCTCTTGAAAGCTCTCATGCTATTGCATATGCGATGAAGTTAGCACCTACAATGTCAAAGGACAAAATCATTGTCATTAATGTTTCTGGTAGAGGAGACAAAGATACACATACGGTTATGGATTATTTTAGACAAGGCAAGCAAGGCTTAGAAAAATTAAACAAATAGGTGGTGATTGAAATGAATAGAATTGATAAAAAATTCATTGAACTAAAACAAAAGAACAAAAAAGCTTTTATAGGCTTTATTACTGCAGGTGATCCAACATTAGAGGATACTGCTGCGTTAGTGCATGCGTTAGAAGAAGCGGGGACAGATATCATTGAAATTGGGATACCATACTCCGATCCATTAGCTGATGGTCCTGTAATACAGCTAGCGAATCAGAGAGCCTTTATGAATGCAGATTTATCGGTAGCTAATATTATGGCCAAGGTGGGCTTCATTAGAAAGACAACAGAAGTACCACTTTTATATTTGGTTTATATAAATACAATCATTGTGTATGGCAAGGAAAAATTCATGAAGGATTGTGTAGATGCAGGTATTGATGGGTTAATTATTCCAGATATGCCATTAGAAGAGCGGGAGGAGTTAATGGTTTTAATAAATGAAACCGACCTTGCACTAATTCCATTAGTAGCACCTACTTCTAAAGATAGAATTTCTAAAATAGTTGATGGTTGTAAGGGATTTGTGTACTGTGTATCTTCTTTAGGGGTAACAGGAAGGTCTTCACAATTTCATGAAGGTATTGAGGCTTACTTAAAAGATGTGAAAAGTAAAACCAATTTGCCAATTGCAGTTGGTTTTGGGATTTCAAATAAAAAGGATATAAATGCTTTATCGGACTTAGTAGATGGTGTAATTGTGGGGTCAGCCATAGTTCAAAAGGTTGCAGAAGGTAAGGGTGATATAGAGATTGTAAAAAATTTCATAAAAGAGCTAACGGTTTTATCATAATGTGTCGAAAAAAACAATGTATTATGTCTTTCAACTTCATTTTTAGGATTTAAAAATTTAATATATTTTTAACAAAACTTTCATGATTTTTTTATTAATTAATGGTATATTTAAAAAGTTGGGGAAAGGAGTACATATGAATATTGCGTTTTTTTTAACACCTAAAAGTGAACTAGTAACATTAGATGAACATATTACCATCCGTCAAGCTATGGAAATTATGGAATACCATCGTTATACCGCTGTTTCTGTGATTGATCGTAAAGGTAGATATGTGGATGCCTTGTCAGAAGGCGATATTCTCTGGCATTTGAAGCATAAAGAAGGATTGATATTTAAGGACACGGAAAGAGAATCAATAGACACCATAAAAAGGCATAGACCAACTGCATCAGTATCAATTAATTCTAATATAGAATCCTTAATCGAGTTATCATCATCCCAGAGTTTTATCCCGGTAGTAGATGATCAAAATGTATTTATTGGAATCATAAAAAGAAGTGATATCATTCATTTTTGTATAGACAAACTTGGTTTAAAAGATACAGATGAAAGAATAGCATAAATAAAGCAAAGGCGTAATAGTATGATATTAAGAAAATTCTTAATAATTGCTATTACGCCTTATTTTTATTTGATAAGGAAAGTTCCGCATAAACAATTGGAAAAGCGGCAGATATGAAATGAGAATTTTTAACTGGGCGTATAAATAACAAAGATATTTAACGCTGCGCAGCCGATTTTCTTTTTGTAACTAAGTTTTAACTCAGAACTTTCTTTACTATTTTTTCATTGGCTTCATTTAATTGATTCATGGCTGTTACCATATCCAATACAGTTGTTAATGAGTTTTTTAGAGCAATGATGGTTCCTCTGTTTAATGGTGCTTGATCAAATAAAATATTCGGGTAATCCAGGTCTAATTTGTTTACTAAAGCTTTCAGCTCCAAATCAATATTTACTATTTTTCCGTTATAGCTTGCATTGTTTTCTAATGTTGCGCCGTTAACTAGGGCAGAAGTTGTGGTATAGGGTTCTTTTGCATTGCCGAGCAGGTAATCTATCGTTACATCAAAATAATTTGCAAGCTTTTCAAGCTTATCATAATCGGGTTGCTTGCCTTTTGTTTCGTAGCCAGCAATCGTTGGACGTCCAACAGATAAGACTTGAGCTAATTGGGACTGTGTCAAATTATTTTGTATGCGTAGTTTCTTTATCGTATCTCCGAATTTTGTTGTCATATGAACACCTCTAAATTGATTCTAGTCAAATATGTTCCGATTGTAAACTTATTGTGTCCATAATGAACAAATGTATAGATTGGCATTGACATTGTGCCCAAAAGACACTATAATATAAACATATGTTCCCATAGGAAACAAATTAGGAGGAGAAAACATGAGAAATAAACTTAAAGAAGCAAGGCTAGATAAACAGTTAACCCATAATGAAATGGCAGACCAAATTGGATTAGTTAGGTCTTCTTATACGAATATTGAAGTTGGTGTTAAAAACCCATCAGAAAGGGTTGTACTAAAGATAAGAGAAATTCTTGATAATTATGATGAAGATCTATTTGAATAATAATCTTTCATACAGATGAATCGAATTCATTGAGACTTTAGAATTGAATACCAAAACATTGACCTCGGATTGCTGAGCAAGACTTAATGCTTCAGCAAATTTGGGGTCTGTTTCACAATTTGGTTTAAATTCATGAACCCCTTCCATTTGAATGAGAAAAAATAAATAATTAGTATAGCCCTCATTAGAAGCCTGCATTAACTCGAGGATGTGCTTTCTTCCACGTTCCGTAGGTGCATCAGGAAACATGGCAATCCCATGACGTTCAAGGGTTACCCCTTTCACCTCAATAAACCCTTTATGAGTTAATGTTTCATAATATAAATCAAATCTTGAATTGCCATAGGTCACTTCTCTTTTTAGTGTTATCATTTTTCTGAGCTCTTCGATTTTTCCATTAACAATTCCCTCATAAACAACGGCATTAGGTATTTGGGAGTCTATATTAATCAGTACATCATTTTTATAAATGCCAATAAGCGAATAAGCGGTTTTTCTGCTTGGATTACTACTTTTCTCAAGAAATATCTTAGCCCCAGGTATAAATAACTCTTTGCAGCGGCCAGTATTTTTCACATGAACAAGCTCCTCATGATTTTCTATAAGAACCTTAGCTATAAACCGATTCAAGCGTTCAATAAATATTCCTTCTACAATATTTTGGTAGATCATAATTTCACCTTCATTATTATTAGTATTATGAACTTACTAGCTAGTATAGATGAACTTGAAGATATTGGAAAAATATAATCCACAAGCAGTTAATCAATGCAATACCTTGAATAACCTAATATATTATAACCTAACACGCAGTATACGTCAGCAAGTAAATTTTTTGGACTAGTTGTAGAGCACAATACGCTATGCTATAATAAAAGCATATTATAAAAATAAGTTGAGGAAATAATACTATGGATAAAAATTTTAGAATAACAATATCATACGATGGCACAAAGTATTTAGGCTGGCAAAGACAAAATACTGATAACGATAAAACAATTCAAGGTAAACTAGAAAATATTCTTTCAAAAATGGCAGAAGAAAAAATTGAAATCATTGGCTCTGGTAGAACAGATGCCGGTGTTCATGCTAGGATGCAAGTAGCAAACTTCCATTGGGAAACAAAAGAATCAGCAAAAAATGTTAAATCATATCTTAACAAATATTTACCAGAGGATATTGTTATAACAGAGGTGAAGGAAGTATCTGATAGATTCCATAGCCGTTACAATGTCAAAAGCAAAACTTACTTATATAGAATATTTACCAAATCTGAGCACCCAATTTTTGAACGTAAATATGTTTATCATTTAGGTGGTAATTATAATTTGGAAAAAATGAAGGAAGCAGCAGCTTTACTAATTGGTGAACATGATTTTAAAGGGTTTAGTAGTAAGAATGTAAAGAAATCCACAATAAGAAATATCTATGATATCGACATTGAACAGACAGATAGAGAAATTTTAATCTATATAAAAGCCAATGGGTTTTTATATAATATGGTCAGAATTATAGTTGGTACACTTATTGAAATTGGATTAAATGAAAGAGAAGTGAAGAGCATTTATACTATTTTTGAACAAAAGGATCGTGCAGCTGCAGGAATAACAGTACCAGCACAAGGTTTGATTTTATATGATGTAGAGTATTAATTCGCTTTGAGACATTACAATTGATTACAACTAAGGAGTGACCATTATGGCAAAGAGAAAAAACAAGCGTAATAAGTCTACAATAATTTCAGTTATTATTCTGATATGCGTTCTAATAATGGTTAGTGCTATAGTATCTTGTACTAGGGAATCAAATAACAATGAAACAAATAAAGCAATAGATGAAGATAGGGATATAAATGAGGAGTCCGATGATGACAAAGAGAAGGATCTTATTGGAGAAGAGTACTCCCAAGTAGAAGAGGAAAATCCAGTAGACGAAGAAGCGCTTGCAGACGATGAAGACGAGCAATCTGATGAAAGTGTACTTAATGAGACACCAGAGGGTTCAGATGATGAAGATACCTTTGATGCTACGGTAGATTCTTCGGGTCTTTCTAATACAGAGTATAGCTGGTCGTTTAAAAGAAATAGTACACATCAGTCCGTAACGGGGTATAGTCAAGGCATTGATTTAGATAAATATGACGCTTATTTTAAAGTTAATACAGAGGAAAAGGTTATTTATCTTACCTTTGACGAGGGTTACGAAAATGGGTATACAGGTCAAATTCTAGATACACTTCAAGAAAATGACGTGCAGGCTGCATTTTTCGTGACCAAGCCTTACATAGAAAGTAGTCCAGATTTATGCTTAAGAATGAAACAAGAAGGTCATATTGTAGCCAATCATTCCGTAACACATAGTAGCTTTCCAGAACTATCTAATGAACAAATTAAGGAAGAGCTTGAACAAACGGCAGCAGCTTATAAGGAGCTAACTGGCTATGAAATGGACCCTTTTTTTAGAACTCCAAGTGGTAAGTTTAGTGAAAGAGTTCTTAATGAGGTAAGAAAACAAGGATATAGCTCCATATTCTGGAGTCTTGCATATGGTGATTGGGATGTAAATAAGCAACCTGGTGCGGAGTTTGTCTATGATCATATTTTGGTAAATCATCACCCAGGAGGCATCTTCCTTTTACATGCGGTTTCAAAATCAAATACAGAAGCACTTGATCGAGTATTAAAGGCATTAAAAGATGAAGGCTATCGTTTCGGCAGCTTATATGAATTAGAATAATCAAATTTGAGTAGGATGAATCCTATTTGGTTAGCCTTTACAAATGAACATAATTTATATATAATTTATGGAATAGAATAACAACCTAATGATCTATATGGCTCAGAGTAGCTCAAAGGGTCATTCATACAAAACACATAATTTACTGCATTTAACCATGAGAATCATTAGGTATATATACATTTAACAAATAAACAAGGTAATATTAGGAGGCAAAAAAATGGCAAAACGTTACGAAGATAGTACATTCAGAGAGAGTATGAAATTAAGATTAGACTTCAACAATATGATGACAGAATATATCGGACCAAAAGGAATCAGTGAAAAAGATCTTGAAGCGTTAGAAGCGAAAATTGAAGCAGCTGAAAAGGCGATGATAGAAAAAAGAGCACAAGGCAAGATGGACTGGAGAGACCTTCCTTATAATCAAGGAGAAGTTGTAGCGGATATTAAATCATATGTTGAAAGTGTTAAAAATCAGTTTGAAAGCTTCGTTGTTCTTGGTATTGGTGGATCAGCGCTTGGACCAATTGCTGTACAACAAGCGATTAATCACCCTTTTTATAATGAATTACCTGAAAAAAGAAATGGATATCCTAAACTTTATGTAGCAGATAATATTGATCCAGAAAAATTAGTGACATTATTTGACGTGATAGATTTAAAAACATCTCTATTTAACGTGGTTTCAAAGTCTGGAAGTACATCAGAAACGATGTCACAATTTATGATTATAAAAGAAATGCTT
Organism: Firmicutes bacterium HGW-Firmicutes-1; assembly: GCA_002841625.1. Classification (NCBI taxonomy): domain Bacteria; kingdom Bacillati; phylum Bacillota; species Firmicutes bacterium HGW-Firmicutes-1. The sequence continues at coordinate 28,936 of PHAG01000017.1, forward strand.
GAAAAGGAATTAGGGAAAGAAGAAGCCAAAAAGCATATCGTTTGTACAACAGATGCTAAAGTAGGTAATTTAAGACCAATAGCAGAAGCAGAAGGGTACAAGAGTTTTATCATTCAAGCAGGTGTTGGTGGAAGATTTTCAGAACTAACGCCAGTAGGACTATTGCCAGCTGCAATGTGTGGCATTGATATCGAAGAAATACTTGCAGGGGCAGCTTACATGGATGAGTTATGTAAAACAGAAAACACCTTTCAGAATCCAGCTGCAATGTATGCGATTTTACAATATCTATCCATGGAAAAGGGTAAAAATATCTCTATCGTAATGTCTTATGTTGATTCACTAAAATATGTAGCTGATTGGTATGCACAACTTTGGGCAGAATCTCTTGGTAAGAAATTTGATAATGAAGGCAATGTTGTAAGAGTAGGGCAAACACCGATTAAAGCATTAGGTGCAACAGACCAACATTCACAAGTTCAATTATATGCTGAAGGGCCACAAGATAAAGTTGTTCTATTCTTAGGGGTAGATCGCTATAAAACAGAAATTACAATTCCTAAGATTTATCAAGATATCCCAACTTTAGGATTTTTAGGTGGGGAAACACATAACAAATTAATCACTACAGAACAAATGGCAACTGAGTATGCACTTCTGAAAGCAGAACAAACGAATATGACCTTAACAGTTCCTGAAGTAAATGAATTTACAGTAGGACAAATACTATATTTATTTGAGGTAGCGACGGGCTTTGCAGGAGAGCTTCTTAATATTAATGCATTTGATCAACCTGGTGTAGAAGAAGGTAAGAATGCAACCTATGCTATGTTTGGTCGTCCAGGATATGAAGAGAAGAAAGCAGAGCTAGACAAAAGACCAGCTAAGAAGGATAAATTTATAATTTAATAATAAAATGAATTAAAGAATACTATATAATTAGAGCCGTATCAAGGGAACTTGATACGGCTTAAATATTACACAATGACAAAATTTTATTTATCCGCTTCAATGATTTCAATTTCTAAATAATCAAAATCAATTTGCTCAATAAAATGATCTTTTCTAAATGAGGTTCTTCTAAATTGCTTAAAATCCTTATGATTGTCTTTTAACCACAATGGTTTTTGTAAATCAAATTGCATACATATTTCATATAAAGCATGATCTACCTTTTTATCTGTTGATAAGGCAGACTCATCGTTGCAAATAACAGTATCTTTAAGAATTCGATTATTCTTATATAGCTTGCCCCATAGTCTAAACATATCACTGTTCCTTTCAATTACATAAGTAAGATTTATTATAGCACAATAAGTAAGCCTAAGCAAAACAATAAAAGTATTCGCAAAAGTATGATATAATATACGGTAATCACAGCTGCTAATTCAATTTAGCCACAGGAATGCCATATTTTTTTGATATGATAATACAAATGAGTATAGGAGGATGGACATTTATGTATTCGATTAACATTCTCATTGCAGAAGATGAAGAAAGACTAAGAAAACTAATCGTTAAATATTTAAAAAATGAAAACTATTCGATCTTTGAAGCCTCAAATGGTAAGGAAGCTATACAAATATTTGAGGAAGAGGCTATTGATTTAGTTATTCTTGACGTTATGATGCCCCTTATTGATGGGTGGCATGCATGTAAAACAATAAGAAAAACAAGCAATGTTCCAATTATAATGCTCACTGCTAGGTCAGAAGAAGAAGACAAAATTATGGGGTTTGAATTAGGCGTTGATGATTATGTAACAAAACCGTTTAGCACAAGAGAATTATTGGCAAGGGTAAGGGCACTCCTTAAAAGAAGTGGAAAAACAGAAGCAAAGGAAGAAGTAATCCTTGGAAGCTTGGTTATTCATACACCTTCAAGAACTGTTCAAGTTGAAGCAGAAGAAGTTTTATTAAGTCCTAAAGAATATGATTTACTCGTATACTTTACTGATAATCCCAATAGAGCTCTATCGAGAGAACAAATACTGAATCGTGTTTGGGGATATGATTTTTTTGGAGACGGTAGAACAGTAGATACAGTGATTAAAAGACTTAGAAAGAAGCTAGGAGACGAGGGAGAGCGTATTCAAACTGTAAGAAGTATAGGATATCGATTTGAGGTGGAAGGATGAGGCGGTCAATTAAGCTTAAAATATTAGCCTATTTTATGGGTGTAGTATTGATTGTTTTAGCTGTCATATGGGTTGGAATTAAGGTATATATTAAAGAATACTATTATGGTGAAAAAATTGAGGTTATGAAGGATACGGTGGATAACCTTAATGAAATTTTGCCTAGAGGTGGATATTCTTCTTTTGTACTTGAGGACCTAGAATACATAGGTTATAAGTTTGGCGGTAAGATTAGTATTTATGATGGAAACAGTATTGTAACCATTTTAAATAGAAATATAGATTATCATGAAGGTAAGATTATTCAAGAAATTGCCCACAAAGATAATGTCGCATATATTCTTGAAACAGATTATCCAGTAAAAGGAACAAAGTGGTTATTATATGGGGAACAACTAGAAAATAACCAGTTTGCAATTCTTGAAATACCAATAGAATCGATTGAAAATACTTTAGAAATAGTCGAGAAGTTTTTCTCCTATTTAGTATGGATTTCGATCGTTATTGCAGGAATTTTCTCTATTATTTTATCTAGAAATATATCAAAACCAGTTGCCCAGTTAAACCAAATAGCAAAGGAAATGGGTAAGCTTAATTTCAATAAAAAGTATAGCGGAAAGAGAAAGGATGAAATTGGACAACTTGGAGATACGTTAAACGAAATTGCTACTAGGCTTGAAAAAACCATCTACGAATTACAGCTAGAACTTGACAAAGAAAAGCAGTTAGATATTTTGAGAAAAAGCTTCGTTGCACAAGTATCTCATGAGCTTCAAACACCATTATCAGTAATCAAAGGTTATATTGAAGCGCTCGAAGATGGCATAGTGGATACGGATGATGAAAGACAGTATTATTATGAAATAATTGAGGATGAAACCTCGAAAATGAGCAGAATGGTTAAAGAGCTATTAGATCTATCACAGCTTGAGGCGGGCAATTTTAAAATGAAAAAAGAGGCTCTAGATATAACAGATCTATTAGATGAGATTTCTAATAAGTATGAAAAAATTGCATCTGCAAAAAACATATCATGGATTTACAATAATATGAATGAAACGATCATCATTGAAGCGGATCCAATCAGAATAGAGCAAGCAATTACAAATATAATTAACAATGCATTTAAGCATACCGCATCGGATAATAAAATAACAGTTTGGACCAAAAAAGTAGACAAAAAGCTATTCATTACGATAGAAAATCAAGGGGACCTAATACCAGAAAACCAATTAGATTATATTTGGGAAAGTTTTTACAAAGGAAATACAAGTATCAATAAGGGTGGAACAGGGTTAGGATTAGCAATCGCTGCCAACATTTTTAAGTACCATAAAATGGCTTACAGAGCCTATAATATTGAAGAAGGTGTTGCTTTTGAAATAGCTATAACGGTTGAATAATACCGCAGATGTGATTACTTAATCACATCAATAGACATATTAATTTTATAAAGACCAAATTTGAGAAGGCTATCAATTAGTTGGACGAGTGTTTCATTCGACGAGGACGATACTTTCAACATATAGCAGCCTTCTCCGCTAATTCTATGAGCTTCCTTTATTTCATCAGTTACACGTATAAAGTCTACAAATTCACTATGATTCAAGCTTTTCATAAATACAGTAATATAGGCACTTATTGTATGACCTAATTTCTGCTCATTTACTGAGACAGTATAACCTTCAATAATGCCTTTTTTTTCCAATTCTTTCACGCGATTAGAAACTGCTTGTCCTGTTAAATGAACCAAATCGCCTAAATCATTCCATTTCATACGCCCATCTTTTTTAAGATAGGTTATGATATCCAAATCTGTTTTATCAAGCAATGGTTTCGTTCCCCTTTCATAATTCAAGATTTACAATCCATATACTTTTGTGGCACGAAACAAGAAAAGTATATACTTATATTATCATAAAACAATGGAGGTATAAATGATGAAAATACAACTTATTCGGCATGCAATGGTTTTACTAAATTATAATGGTAAAAAAATCTTAACAGATCCAAGCTTTTCATCAAAGGGAAGCATGTCACCTGTTGAATGTGCTGAAAATGAAACATGGAATCCACTTGTAAATTTAACTATGTCAATTGAAGAATTGTCATCGGTGGACGCAATCATGATTACACATATTCACAGAGATCATTTTGATGAAGAGGCTCAAAAACAATTGCCAAAAAATATAACAGTTTTTTGTCAACCAGACGATTATACAAATATTGTAGAAATGGGATTTGAAAAGGTTATAAAAATCGAAGATAGTTATAAATGGGAGGGAATTACGCTAATAAGAACAGAAGGAAAACATGGAAGAGGTGCGGTAGGAAAATTAATGGGAAAGGTATCAGGCTTTGTACTAACGGCAAAGATGGAAACATCTCTTTATATCTCAGGAGATACAATATGGTGTAAAGATGTAAAACATGCACTAAATAAATATAAACCTGATATTTCTCTTTGCTATGCTGGTGCAGCAAGACTTCTGAAGGGAAAGCCCATAACAATGACTTTTGGTGATCTTAAATCAGTATGTAAGCATGCACCATATACAACTGTGATTGCCATTCATATGGACGCATGGAATCACTGCGAACTGACGAGAGAAAAATTAAAGGCACTGATTAATAAATCATCTTACGAGGAGGATATTATCATTCCTCAAGATGGTGAGACCTTGTCATATGATAAAATGAATTTTATTTCGAAGTTTTTTGAGTAATTGAAAAAATAGTATTGGTGTATTATGCATTATTTCAATTGTAAAGAAGAAAGGATATTGGTGAATTATTATTTTTTCGTTGATATATTTTTGAAATAGTGATATATTGTATCCAACATGTCTTTACAGGTGACAAGACAGCGGAGGATCAAATTACGATGCTAAATTATATAGAAGAAATCAAACGTTTAAAAGAAGAGAAAAATGCACACATTTTAGCACATTATTATCAACCAGACGAAGTACAAGAAATAGCAGATTATGTTGGCGATTCCTACTATTTAAGTAAAGTAGGCATGGAATCTAATAAAGAGATCATCGTATTCTGTGGTGTAAGCTTCATGGCAGAGAGTGCAAAAATACTATCACCTCATAAAAAGGTGCTTCTTCCAAACCTGGAAGCCAAATGCTCTATGGTAGAATTGGCTACAAAGGAAAATGTACAAAAGATGAAGGATAAGTATCCTAATGCCAAGTTGGTAAGTTATATTAACTCATCGACAGACGTCAAGTCCATATCAGATGCTTGCTGTACTTCTTCAAACGCATTAAAAATAGTACAAAACATTGATGCAGATGAGATTATTTTTGTTCCAGATAGGAATTTAGGGGAATACATACAAGAACAAGTACCAAATAAAAAACTAATTTTATGGGATGGGTTTTGCTGTGTACATCAAAGAATAAAAGCAGAAGAAATAATAAAATATAAAGAAAGCCTAAGTTATGCAACCCAAGTATTGGTTCATCCAGAGTGTAATAAAGAGGCTAGAGCTACAGCTGATTACATTGGCAGCACCGGTCAAATCATAGAATATGCGGGAAAGAGTGATGCAAGTGATTTTATTATAGTTACTGAGGACGGCATACTATATCAATTAAACAAACAATACTCCAATAAGAAATTTCACAATTTAAATATTATATGTCAACCTATGAAACGAATTACCTTAAAGGATATTTATGACAGTCTAATGCAAGAAAAGCATGAGATTTTTCTAGAGGAAGAAACTAGAATGCAAGCTTATAAAGCTTTGATGAAAATGCATGAGCTGGGTAAGTAATAGGATCGAATATAAAGAAACAACTAGAAGGTGAAGAAATGAATGGAGATATTGATGTTATAATAGTCGGTACAGGCCTTGCAGGACTATACTGTGCGATGCATCTTAGAGAAGATTTGAAGGTTGTTTTACTGACTAATTCAAAAACAAAAGATTGTAATACATATCTTGCACAAGGTGGAATAACGACTGTGTTAGATGAAGAGGACAAATCACTTTTTGTTGAAGATACATTAAAAGCGGGAATGTATAAAAATGTTAAGGAAGCGGTTGAAACCGTAGCAAATGAAGCGATGGATAACATTTTAACACTCAAAGAAATTGGTGTAGCCTTCGATGAGAAAGGAAATGGTTTCGATTATACCTCAGAGGGAGGCCATAGTGTCAATCGGATTGTACATTGTGCTGATTTAACCGGTAAAAGAGTTTTTGAAACGGTACTAGGATATGTACAAAAAAAGAAAAATATTTCGATATATGAAGACATTGCTCTGGTTGATATAATTGTTGAAGAGGATACCTGTAAAGGGGTACTTATATTAAAAGACAACGAACCACAAGCAATCTATAGTAAGAGGACCGTACTTGCTACGGGAGGTATCGGTGGTCTATTTAAAAGGTCAACGAATCAAAGGGATCTTAAGGGTGTTGCTACTGCAATTGCTATTAGACACGGTATAGAAATAAAAGATACAGAATGTATTCAATATCATCCAACAGGGTTATATGATCCGGACCATAGAGAAAAACATTTTCTAATTTCCGAATCCTTACGAGGAGAAGGAGCTAAGTTAATTAACATACAAGGCAATCGGTTTATAGATGAATTATTACCTAGAAATGTAGTTACAAAAGCAATGCTAGAGGAACAGAAAGTAACGAATAGTGAATTTCAATATTTAGATATCTCATTTAAAGATGAAAAATATTTGAAAAATAGGTTCCCCCTCATTTATAATGAATGTAAGGAGCGGGGGATTGATATCACGAAAGGACCTATACCAGTAACACCTGTACAACATTATGCTATGGGTGGTATCGGGGTTAATCTGGATTCTCAAACATCGATGCAAAACTTATATGCATGTGGGGAATGTAGCTGTACAGGGCTTCATGGAGCAAATAGGATGGCAAGTAATTCCTTGCTAGAGGCATTGGTATTTTCAAGACGAGCTGCTCTGCAAATAAATATTAAAATAAATGAAGCAGATAACAAATATATGAAAACTCCTATTTTAATAGATAGAGATCAGGTTCAAGTTTTACTGAAACAAAATGAAGAAATTATTATTGAGCATATAAAAAAAGTTAGAGGAGATTTAATTTATGAATTGGTTGAATATTGATGAATTATTAATCAAGGCGATTAATGAAGATGCTCTGTATGGGGATATTACTACGAGTTCAATCGTAGATAAGAACAGTAAGAGTAGTGTGGACTTAATTGTAAAAGAAGAAGGAATTATTGCTGGGTTAGATGTTTTTAAAAGAGTTTTTGAGTTGTTAGGTGATGTAGAAGTTGAAACGCATGTAAAAGATGGGGACAAAGTATCTCCTTCTCAAGTAATTGGAAAGCTTAGAGGCTCAACTCATAATATTTTAGTAGGTGAAAGACTGGCATTAAATCTTATTCAAAGAATGAGTGGAATAGCTACTACTACGAATAAACTTGTTGAGTTAGTTAAAGATACGAATACAAAAGTATTAGATACTAGAAAGACCACTCCAAACTTAAGAATGCTTGAAAAATATGCAGTAAAAGTTGGAGGAGGTTCTAATCACAGATATAATCTTTCGGATGGTGTTTTGATTAAGGATAATCATATTGGTGCAGCAGGTGGAATTAAAAATGCCGTAGATAAGGTGAGAGCTCAAGTATCTTTTGTAAGAAAAATCGAAGTAGAAACAGAAAGCTTAGAACAAGTACAAGAAGCCCTTGACGCAGGCGCAGATATCATTATGCTTGATAATATGACCACAAATATAATGAAACAAGCGGTAGAATTAATTGGTAAAAGAGCTTTAACGGAGGCTTCAGGCAATGTAAATAGTTCAAATATTAAAGAAATTGCTGATACAGGGGTTGATTTTATATCTATAGGTATGTTAACTCATTCTGTTTCATCATTAGACATTAGCATGAAAAATTTAGTCATTGAATAAAAAAAATAAGGAAGGTGAAGTGTTTGGAAGGAAAAGCTAGAAGAGATGCTATAGTAAAAGAATTGTTTCATCAAAAAGATCCTGTTACAGGCACCTCACTTGCTAAGAAGTATGGTGTTAGCAGACAAGTTATTGTTCAAGATATTGCATTGTTAAGAGCGCAAGGAGTAAATGTGGTTTCAACAGCGGAAGGGTACATGCCATCTATAGTAAAAGAAGAGACATTTAAGCGAGCGTTTTCAGTTAAGCATTCAATCAGTCAAATTGAGGACGAATTAAATACCATTGTAGATATTGGGGGCAATGTTATGAATGTCATTGTTAGCCATCCAATTTATGGGGAAATATCAGTTGATATGATGATAAGTTCAAGAAGAAGTGTAGCAAAGTTTATGGAAAAGTTAAAAGACAAGGATTTTGTACCGCTAATGAATTTAACTGGTGGAGATCATATACATATTATAGAAGCAGAAGATGATGAAACGCTAGATGAAATTGAAAGAGAATTATCAATAAAAGGATATTTGATTTAACCGAATGGAAGCGAAACTTGCATTCGGTGCATAACTGTAGCGAATGCGGAGGTTTTGTAACATTAAATCATAAATAGAAAAAGGCTTCGTCTCACATTTATGAGGCAAAGCCTTTTTTTTATTTTATGGTATACGTTGCGGTATATTCTTTACTATAAGTCCAGAAGTCATAAATGACGGCTCTAAGATTATACTCTCCTTGCGTTAACTCGATACCATGGTCAGGGTAATAATAAATACCATTATCAATCGGATCCGAACCATCCAATGTATATAAAACATCGTTATTCATAGGATCAAATCCAGAGAAGTAAATTGTATAGGGACCGGTATATGTACCACTATCTGCACTTGCAGTTGGAGCTGGAGCAGCTTCAACAATATAATCAGTAATTCCTTCAGCGCTAAATAACCCACTTGAAGAATCGTAAATAACTGCTTTTAATTCATAGTGTCCAGTTGGCAAATATACGCCGTCCTCAGGGTAGTAGGATAAACCATTTGTTTTTGGATCTGTACCATCTGAAGTATAGTATATAGTTTGAGTATTGGCATTGAACCCTTTAAAAGTTACAACAAGTGGTGAAGGATATGTTCCACTAATTGGATCTACACTTGGCGCATCTGGTATGTCCGCAATATTTACAAAAGCAGTGCTTTCTTCGCCTTTAATACCATATTTGTTTATTGCAGCAACAGTTAAAGTAAAGGAGCCTTCCGTGTCAAATACAATACCTTTTTTGTACAATTTATCTGTTGCAGTCACCTTCTTTTCATTTAAGTTATAATAGACATTAACTCCTTTTGGAACATCAATTTCTTGGGTAGAATCAACGGTATAGGACATGTAATCCATATTTGATATATCTATTTTGGGTGGTTGTACCTTTTCATACCAGGAACCTAAGCCACCTTCTTCCTTAACGATATCATCTGCATATTCTTGATATTCTTCAATTACAGCAGCATAATCATCGTCTTTATCATCATAATTTTCTTCAATTATTCCAAACAATTCTTCTAAGGTATCCTCTGCATCCTTATATTCATCATCCTTGATTTGGGCTTTGATTTTTCCGTACCAAGCTTCATAATTTGTCTCGTCCTTCTCAATCAGCTCTTCAAATACTTCAATTGCTTCAATGTATTTCTTTTCACTGAGTAGCTTTTTGCCTTTTTCAACAGTAGCTCCACCACAAGATGTAAATAGTAAAACAAATGAAAGGATTACGACTACAACTATTTTCTTCATCTTGAAACCTCCAAAATTTTTATCCTATAATAGTATAGCAGGAATGTTATTCGTAATTAAAGTGGGCTTTCCTGTCATGTTCAGTGCAAAGCCACTTAATTCTTTATAATCCCTGTATATGCAATTGGAAAAGCGGCAGAAAGTGATTGGTGCGTAGCCGGTTTTCTTTATTTAATTATAGGATAATTTGAAAAAGTTGTCAATTTATGGGACGATTAAATGTTGCTTATGATACAGAATATTTGTAATTTGTAAAAGCACGTCTTAAGCCAATTACAATGAAGTCAGCCATTTCCATAACGGTATTTAAACGTGTGTTTTGCAATACCTTCATATCCATAAAGCCGCTGAAATTTACGATGCCAGTAATATAAATGTCCCCAACAGGAGGAAGTACCTTATTCACGCCAGAACCTGGGGAGAGGGAACCTTCGCCTAAATTAACCAATCCAATATGATTGGTTTTTCCTAAGCAAGCATCGATGGCAATGATTAAAGAATTTCGATGCACTTTTTCTATGTGAAGAACTGTCTCTTCAATATTCTTCGCATGAATTGGATCAGATAGCGTGCCATAGATGATAATATTTTCAAAAGAAAAGCTCTTGAGCTTATAACCAATGATAGGGCCTAAACAATCTCCAGTTGCTCTATCAGTACCAATGCATAATACAACAATGGGGTGATGACCGGTATTCTTTTGCTTAATTAATAATGTAAGTGCATTTGTAAATTGGTGAATAGAAGTTTTATCTTTTGTGTTAAAATATAGACTTTTAGTTGCTTCAGCTAATTTCATTAATGAACCTCCAATAGGATAACTGTTTTGTCCTTAATAATTTTAGTTTTAACTTGATTTTAAAAATTAAACAACAGGTAACAAATTGCATCAAAAAAAGGTGCATAGAATGCTGGAGAAAGCTAAGATATAAAAAGTTTTTAATGGTTAGGCTCGCAATTACTCAGATTATTAAATAAAAAAAAGTTCGAATAGGACATGCTTTGATAAAAAACGAAGCTTGTATATGCTAATATCTTTATATACATAATGTATTTGTGGGGTGGAGCATATATGATTAAAAATGATGAAATAATTGGCCAAGATATATCACGGTCACTTCCTAAAAATGTTAGACAGATTGGTGAGGTACAAAATGGGCAGAGGATATATATGGAGGATTATGCATATACCTATTTGCATCAATTTGCTGCATACAATAAAAAAGAAGAGCAGATTTCTTTTTTAATTGGAGAACAAACGGTTTTAGATAATGAAAGCATTTTGCTTATTCATGGTGTTATACAAGCAACGCATTTAAACAGAGAAAATGGAAATGTAGAGATGACAGGGGAAACATGGGCAAAGGCTCATGAAATAAGAAAGCAATATTTTTCAGAGTACGAGATTATTGGTTGGTCATATACCCAACCAGGATATGGAGTATTATTAACCTCTTTCTTGATAAAACAGCATGGGGTTTTCTTTAATCAAGAAGGGAAAGTGTTATTAATACTGGATCCTGTTGAAAAAGAAGAGGCATTTTTTCAATTAAGGGAAGGCGATTTGATTCAAAAAACAGGGTTTTTTATATATTATGAGAAAAACATTGCCATGCATGAATATATGCTTGAGTATAAGGTGGTTCAGGAAAATATATTTGAAACACAGGTGGATGAAGCAGTAAAGCAATATAGATTAAAAGATCAAGAAAAGAAAGAGGTTCAGTATCATAAAAGGTTTGTTAATATGTTATTTGCACTGAGTGGAGCGTTAGTAATCATGTGTATTCTAATTGGGATAGGATTACTGAATAATCTTGAAGAAATGAATCGTTTGAAAAAATCCTTTGGCGCTGTTATGGAAGATTATGGAGTATTAAAAGATGGATTATCTGAAGAAGTAAGAGGGGAGACTAGTGTCGATCGTGAAAAAGAAGTTACAATGGATTTAGAAGCTGCTAACAAAATACCAGAGGGGACAGTAGCAGAAAATATTTCAGACTCACCTGTCACAGATGCCAATTCAAATACAGAAAAGGATTTGGTTCCAGAAAAAGAAGAAGAAGTTCAAGAGGCAGTAGCAATAGTTGAAAATGCAGAAATTAAGTCTAAAATACCAGAAACATATATTGTAAAGCCAGGAGATAACCTGATAACAATCAGTTATCAATTTTATTCAACGAAAGAGATGGTAGCAGAAATTCAAGAAATAAATGATATTGATAATCCTCATAAAATATATGTTGGTCAAAAGCTTTCACTGCCTCAATGACAATAAAAATCCCCATATGGGGATTTTTATTGTGACAAATTAATCATTGTGATATAATGCTAACAAGTAGTAGACTAGGAGAGGGTAAATCCTTAAATAAAGGGATGCTTTCCTAAGAAAATAAAAAGTGCAAGTTATATCGGCATCTAATAATAGAGAGGTATAGGGATGAAATTACAAAAACGAACAATATTGTTTGTAACGCCTGAAATTGTACCGTTTAAAGCAACAGGTGGTTTGGCAGATGTAGCAGAAGCGTTGCCGGAAGCATTAATTGAAGCAGGCCAAAACGCGATTAGAGTTATGCCTAAATACGCAGGTATTGAAGACAAGTTTGATATAAAGAAGCAATTCAGCTTCATTGTTGAAACAGGAAAAAAAGCAAACGTTGCCGAAGTTTATAAATTTGAACAAAATGGTTTGATTACTTTTTTTATAGGTAATCATAATTATTTTGAAAGAGACAACTGCTATGGATATGAAGATGATGGTGAAAGATTTGGATTTTTTTGCAAAGCTGTTGTAGAAATGCTTATGTTTTTAGATATTAAACCGGACATTATCCACTTAAACGATTGGCAGTCAGCATTTATTGGATTGCTACTTAAAGAAGAATATTATGAATTAGATTTTTATAAAAATATTAAATTGGTTTTTACAATTCACAACTTACAATATCAAGGTGTATTTGATATGCATACCTTGGACAACCTTAACTTATCTGCTAAGTACTTTAATCCTGAAAAAATAGAGTATTATGGTAAGGTATGCTTTATGAAAGCAGGAATTGTGTATTCAGATATGGTGACAACCGTAAGTGAAACCTATGCAAAGGAAATTCAAACACCTATTTATGGGTATGGATTAGACGGACTACTAAGAAGATACAGTTATAAAATTTCTGGGATACTCAATGGTATTTATTATAGTAAATATGACCCTAGTATAGATTCAGCTTTATATGTTAATTTTTCAGAGGATAACTTTAGAGAAAACAGAAAAGAAAACAAACGTTTGATGCAAAAAGAGCTAGGGCTACCAGAAAAGGACGTTCCAATGTTTGGTGTTGTAACACGATTTGCAGAACAAAAAGGTATTGATCTTATCATTTATGCTATGAAAGCAATTTTGTTTGAAGACGTACAATTTGTTATATTAGGATCAGGTGAAGAAGAATATGAAAGAAAGCTTTTGAGCCTTGAAAGTAAATATAGTGATCAAGTTAAAATTAATATTCAGTTTAATCAGGACTTAGCAAGAAGAATTTATGGTACTTGTGACTTTTTCTTAATGCCTTCCTTGTTTGAACCTTGTGGGTTATCTCAATTATACAGTTTAAGATACGGATCCATACCGATTGTAAGAGAAACTGGTGGATTATTAGATACAATACTAGATTATGATAAAGACAAAGATAAGGGTATTGGATTTTCCTTTAAAAATTTCAATGGGGAAGATTTTTTGAGTGCTATCTATAGATGCCTTTCAACTTATGAAGATCGGGACGAATGGAATAAACTTGTTGAACGCGCAATGAAAACGAGATTCTCATGGAGTAAAGCAGCAGAAAGTTATATTGAAAAGTATGAAGCTCTTCTTGCTGACAATAGTAATGTTTAAAGATTGTTTAACATAAGCATATAGTAATACTAATATGCCTGGTGAATAATTTGAAAAGTAACACTTTTAAAAATATAATAATGATTTCAAGTGTATATGTGGGGACAGTATTAGGTGCAGGATTTGCGTCAGGGCAAGAAATGATGAAATTTTTTGCAATCTATGGCTATAAGGGCATGTTCGGGTTATTGTTGACGGGCATGCTTTTTAGTATTATCGGTTATATGGTGTTAAAGATTGTTTATACTAGAAAGTGCAACTCTTATACAGAATTTATGGAGATTATTGTAGGAAACAATTGGGGAAGATTTTTAGAAATGATTGTCATGCTATTTATGTTTATTTGTTTTTGTGCAATGCTTGCTGGGGGAGGGGCGCTTTTTCAACAGCGTTTTCATATTCCATATTATTATGGTGTTGTATTTATGGCTGCAGGTTGTTTTTTTACATTCTTATTTGATGTGAAAGGTGTTGTTGCTATTAACACAATATTAGCACCAGTACTGCTGGTTGGAATTTTGTTAATAGGAATTTACATATGGGTTTTTAGCGGAACTACAGTAGGCAATATGCTTCCAGAAGCACTTCATTTGATTAGGGATAATTGGATTTCGTCTTCTATTCTATACGTTGCATATAATAGTATCACATCAATAGTAGTGCTTTGCTCTTTAGGATATGTTCTGAATAAAATGGTTACGGTAAGAATGAGTGCCTTTATCGGAGGTGCTTCACTTGGGTTAATCGGTTTGATTCTTGGGTTGGTTGTTTTGATTCATTATAAAGAAGTAATTGGATTAGAGATTCCCCTACTAGGTATCGTTATGAAGTACTCAGAGTTTATTCAATATATTTATATAGTGGTGTTAGTTTCTGCTATGTTCACAACCGCAGTGGCAAATGGATTTGGTATAATCGAACGTATTAAAGAAAACAGTGTAATACTGAAAAAACATCCAGGTGCAATAAAGCTTGGTGTAGTAGGAACTGCAATTGCTTTATCGAGTGTAGGGTTTTCCACAATGGTGGGTAGTATTTATCCCTTATTTGGATATGCTGGAATTTTTGAACTTGTATGTATAGGTATTTTTTTTATTCAAAATGATAAATAATGAATGAAGTAGGTGATCGTATGAAAGCAAGGGACAGGATTACCCTGCAAACGATTTTAGTAGCTATCATAATAATTGTAGCAGTGGTGTATGGAGTATTTATTAAGCCTAATTATTATAATTTTAATGGGGGTAAAATATTTTTTGAACCTATTTATTCAGAAAGCTTTGTAGCTAGGGATGAATATGAAATACATTCTTATGATCAAGCGCTTTATTTTAGCAGTCAAAATGGATTGAAAAAACTTACAACAAATAGAGAAAGCTTATGGGACAAGGTATTTTATCTAGAAAATCCGAAGTTGTTTGTAGAAAATGAATACATGGCAGTTGTAGACCTAGGGGGTAAAGAAGCCTATATCTTTGATGATAAAGGCTATCTAATGTCTGTGAAGGTAGAGTCACCAATCATTCTTGCTGATATTAGTGAAGAAGGAGCCTTAGCCTTGGTAATAGAAAAAGAAGGTAAGCATTTGATTCAATTGTACAAGCGCAATGGAAAGCTATATGCTGAAAGAGGTACTAATTTTTCAACAGATGGTTATCCCGTTGCAATTGATCTTTCTTCTTCGGGAGAAAAAATGGTAACAAGCTATCTATCTGTTAAGGATGGAATAATGAAGTCTACAATAGCTTTTTTTAGTTTTGGTGATACGGGGGAAATAGATCCTGATAATATCTTAGGGGGCTTCAATGTTGACAATGCGATTGCCCCAGAAATTAAATTTTTTGACGATGATCACCTGATTGTGATTAGTGATAAGAGCTTATTTTTTTATTATATTAAAGATAAGCCGAAATTAGCAAAAGACATTAAATTCAAAAATGAAATTAAAAAGATAGCCTACACGAAAGAAAACGTTGTTGTTTATTTTGGGAAACAAGTTGAGGCTACGAAGAATGATTTAAATAATAAAATTGCAATATATAGCTATGAAGGAGAAGTCTTGGATGAATATGACGCTCCTGATAATGTAATAAGTTTAATAGGGGGTGACAGTAACTATTATATAATAACCCCCAGCACGATTGAATTACATAGCATTAAGAAAAAATTATGGGAAGCTCAGATAGATAAGGGGGCTAAGAATATACTTAGTATTGGTAAGGGTAAGTTCGTAATAGTCTATCAACAAGGATATGAAATTGTAAAAATGAAAGATATTTAGGGGGTAGAGAAATGAGTTTGAGTTATTTAGATTATATATTTATTGGAATTATTGTACTTACAGCAATCATAGCTTTTGGTAGAGGGTTAATAAAAACAATTTATTCATTTTTTTCTTTAATCATTGGAATGGGAGTTGCTTATACATTATATCCAAAGGTGACGACACTTTTGTTTAAGTATACAAATGTTTATGCGTCTATGGTAAGCAAGATAATTAAGGCGCTTAATCTCGAAAAATTAGCCCAAAATCAAGTAACCCCTCAAGACCAGCTACAAGTAATAGATAAGCTTAAGGTTCCTCAATTTCTGAAGATTGTTCTAAAGGAGAATAAAAATGCAGAAGTATATGATCTTTTAAAGGCAACAAAGTTAGAAGAGTATATAGGTGGGACTATTGCAACAATAGCTATGAATGCATTGGCCTTTTTGCTCGTATTGATATTGACCGTATTCATTTTGAAGATTGTATCTCATGCACTGGATATTATAAGTAAGCTTCCAGTGATTCATCAATTAAATAAGGTTGGGGGCTTAGCAATAGGATTGGTTCAAGGCGTAGTACTTGTGTGGATTTTATGTATTGCCCTTTCATTTATTACGAGTATACAAACAGATGATAAGCTATTTCTATTAATAGAAAAATCTCCTCTTGTGAAGTATTTTTACAATCATAATTTACTAGTCAATTTTATCTCTAACCTTACAAAAGTATTCACATAGTTTTTTTTATAATTAGTCCTGTCAAGCATTTTGAAAATGTCCTAATAAATCCAAAACATAAGCACTAGTTATAGTTGGTGATAATACTGTCGACAAAAGCATTTTTTCTGATAGTTGTGTACTCATTATTGGCAGTAAGTGTTCATTTTTCTGGCCTTACCC
>PHAG01000018.1 GCA_002841625.1 Firmicutes bacterium HGW-Firmicutes-1
TCAAATCACTTACATTTTTATTGATGAAGTTCAAAACTGCAAAAATTTTGAAAAGGCAGTGGACAGTTTGTTTATCAAAGAGGACACAGATGTCTATATAACAGGTTCAAATGCGTATATGCTTTCCGGGGAACTAGCAACACTGCTTTCAGGGCGATACATCACCATTGATATGCTACCGTTGTCGTTTAGGGAATACTATGAAGCTAATCAAGATACCGAGAATAGTAAAAAAGAATTATTCAATGACTATATGAAGTGGGGATCATTTCCCTATTTAGCAACCATTGAAAAAAATCCTAATATTATTCATCCTTATATTGAAGGCATTTACAACACAATTTTGATTAAGGATATTGCCAAACGTGAAGGCATAACGGATGTCTCACTGATTGAAAGCATTATAAAAGTCTTGATGGGCAGTGTCGGAAGTCCCATATCTATCAAAAAAATCAGTGATACTCTCAACGCTTCAGGACGCAAGATTTCTGTAAATACGGTAGCCTCATACATGAATGCACTCACAGACAGTTATTTGTTCTACAAAGTGGATCGGTATGACATCAAGGGCAGACAGTTTCTAAAGACGCTAGGGAAGTATTACCATGTCGACATGGGTATTAGAAATTTGTTGCTTTCAGGGTATTCCACGGATTTGGGACATGTAATAGAAAATATTACTTACCTTGAGCTGTTGCGAAGAGGTAACAAAGTCAGTATTGGAAAGTTAGCAGAAAACGAGATTGACTTTGTAGCGGTAAATTCAGATGAGATTATCTATTATCAGGTTGCTGCGACGGTCCTTGATGTAACAACCCTTCAAAGAGAATTACGTCCCCTTAATAGAATTCCGGATCATCATAGAAAATTGCTGTTGAGCTTAGATGAGATAGGGTGCCTGCAAATTATGAAGGAATACGCCATTTGAATCTCGTGGATTGGTTGCTGGAGGAGGAATAAGAAAGGGGGGGACAGGGGGACAGGTTGCTTGTCTCGCTTATGAAAAGTGGTCTTGATATCCAAATCGTTATTGTGACAACACCTCAGATATTTGTTTCAATATCTTAATAATGATGCAATAAAGTTTAAACGCGTTCACTTTATAGTTAGGGCTTTCAAGTTGATTAGTCCATCCAGATTATGAGCCTATTTCAATTGCCAATTTTATACCAGTTCTACATAAATCTACAATTAATCTCCTTCCCATCTGTCGAAACCTGTGATACTATAAGATTAATAGTAATAAATGTAAGTTATCAGAGAAGGTGGGAAAAATGGGGAAAGTAGTAAAGAGTAGCAAGTGGATACGGGAGGTTCGCTCTTGCGTATCTTTTGTTCGAGAATCAGGCGTTAAGTTGAGTAAAAATGAACTTGAATACGCAGCTAATCTAGGTGGGTCTTTTAAGGTTTATACAAATAACCAGTCTAAGCACACCATCCTCAATCATGAAACATCCCATTTTCAACAAATTCAAAATATCAATTATAAATACAAAGAATATTTAAAAGCCTACCCACGAAATGGCTACTTTTTGCGCCCTGGAAATCATGACTGTGAATTCCAACGTACAGAGAGTAAGACTACATAGAAGCGGAGTGGGTTTTTTTGTTACAAAGAAAGGTGGGAAACTAATGTCTAATATTACATATGGCCAAACTGCTGAACTTTTTCCAGATTGAGGGAGAACTAAAATGACATCACTATATTTATCTGATATTTTAAAAAGAAATGGTTTTGACCTAAATAGAGTTAAATTAATAAGACATTCTTTGAAGGATAAAAATTTCAAAAAATGTTACGAAAATGAATTTATGGATGAATATCAAAAGCTTCAGAAAGAGAAGTTCTTTAACGGATGTGATTATATATTATCCTTTATAAGTGAGCCAGGAAGTAGCGCAAAATTTGCAGGTTGTTACGAAGTCGGGCGAGGAGAGCTGGCGGTTAAAGCTCTAATTCCAGAGGGATTTCCAGTAGAATCCATGTTTAATGATGAACTCTTTCGATTTGATTTAATGAAGATAGATCTATTAAGTGATCTCATAGGAAGACTTATTATTGATTGGGGTAAGGCTGCTATTTCGTGGCATCAATGGGCGACAAATGAAAAAGCTGTATTGGCCATCCAAGAGAATCCACGACTTGCTTTCAATGGTTTTGAAAATGTAGTTTTGAGTTATGGAGAGTTGAAAGAAATTATTAAGGATGCAACTCTTTATGAAAATTGGCATACTGCATTATCATCCATTTATGCAATTTATCTTGTTGTTGATCAAACAGACGGTAAGCAGTATGTTGGTTCTGCATATGGTGCAGGAGGATTACTTGCACGTTGGAAATGTTATGTTGATACTAAGCATGGAGGAAATAAAGGATTGAAAGAAGTGATATGTAACTATTCAGAAAGATATCACCAATTTCAATTTAGCATACTGCAAATATTACCTAAGAATATTTCAGATCAGGAAGTCATATCATTTGAGAATTTATTTAAAAGAAAGTTGTTAAGCAAGGAATTTGGTATGAATGAGAATTAACGATATGGAACGGATTAAATGTTGTTTTAATTTACAAACGGGGTGTTCATTAACAGTCTATAAATCGGTATATCATTTAACCCAAAATATCAAAGAGTTAAAATAATTTGAATTGATAATTTAGTTGTGGGGAAGTACCAATGAATCTACAGCAATACCTTACTGAACAAGGTTTTAAAATTAATGACGATATGTCTTTTGACAGCCAAGGTGAGATAGTCCTATCTACTGGTTTTGTGAAAAATCAGACATTTGTGATTATTAATCATTTGAGTATCTTTGAAACAAAATTTGATTATAAGCGATATTGCCAAAAGCAAAATGAATGGATGAAGTAATATGATTTTGTATATCGATTTGTAGAGAATGACTTGGAAACTGCAAAACTCTTCATGGAATATTAAGATAGCGATTTTCATCCGCTGATTCGCTTGCTAGCACTCTGCTGTTTCTGATGTGTTGCAAATTAATTGTAGTACAATTGATATATTAGATAGCGCGGAATTTCCACTTTTAGCTGATACACTAAGACAAACATTGATCTACTATTATTTGCGAATGAAAGTTGAAAAAGAATTGGTTGAAATTTTCAATATGCCAGTAAATCAAGCTCATCCGCCCATGCTAAATCAGATTATCCAACGAACACTTTCATACCGTCCTACAGATACTGATGCAGTTATTAAGCGTGATTACAAAGTGTTCTTTACCTCACGAAAAACATTATTAAATGAATTTAATCACTTCGAAGGTAATATGAATATTTTTCAACCAGCTATTGATATTAAACCAACCATGTTTCAAAGTGAAGTAAGTGCTATAGAGGAAAAATTAATAAGATTAAGAAATGATTATTTGATAAATGTCTAATAACTTCATAGTTTATGATAATAGGTATATATGAACAATCCTGCTATAATGGGAATTTTCTCATTGTAGATATTCATGCTGAGAATAAACCACAAGAAAAGTTCACAAGAATAATTTACCCTGGAGTAGATAGATTGTCTAGATGGATTAAGAGACATTATTATGTATTATAGAAAATGGAAAGATAGTTTTAAAGAGATAATGAAAATGAGAATATAGAAGTTGGTTTGAGGATAAGATGAGAAAAATGCAAAAAAAAATATATTTTGCTAAAGTCCAGATTGTTGCTTAAATACGCAATTTGAGATTAAAAATATACTATTTATTGTAGGCAATTGCTAATTCGTCATATAGAGCGATACTTAACAAAGATAGGAATTGATATGGGATTGGATAATAAAAACACTTACTCAATTACAGTAACAAATGGACAAGTGAATATTGCCAACGATAGTGCAGTGATAAATTCTAACTCAACTGTGAATTCAATTGATACTGCAAGCTTGTCGGAATTAATCAAAGCTTTAAAAGCTGAAAGTAAATCATTATCTGATGAGGATAATGAAACACTTTCAAATAACTTGGAGGTTGTCGAAGAGGAACTTAAAGCACTTAAACCTAGGAAAGCATTTATTAAGACAGCTATATCCGGAATCAAAGTAATAAAAGGGACAGCAGAGTTTACTGCTGCGATGACTGCGCTTATTCAGTTTTTACAGACGATAGTTTAAAAATAATAAACATATCCTCACCTGCCCATTATGATTATGAAGGACAAGGATGTAGTTAAAAATTGTGTAATTAATATTACTAAATACTAGAACCTTATTCTGGTCATATTTATTTGAGGTGTTTAAAATGAATATTAATGATGACTTTACCGAGATAATGAATCACGCACATTATTGGAATTGGCTACCTGATTGGGATGTTGTCCACGAAGTATATCTAGATTTCCCTAATTCATATTCTGTGTTAACTCCATTTGCATACGCTTATCTGGAAGAACTTATAAGATCAAAAACATCCGAATAAGGTATTGAAATATTTGATGAATCGGGTAACTCAAAAAGACGTAAAATAGGCATTGGATTAATAAATCTTGCTATTGAAGAAAACAAAGATTGCAGTCAAGAACTCATTTCATTACTCGAAAAAGTGAAATCATATTATACGCTTTCTCAATCTACAGATAATGATGGTAATCGTAAAGCGTTGCTCACAGCTATATGCATCCAAGATTTTGGGACGAAGTTTCATTTAGAAACTTGATTCACGACATAGTCATGCTTTCGAAGAACGCTGGATTCTAAATATTGAATATTATGGAATTGTATTGTCAATGTGTATCAAAAAAATTATGTAAGTACTATTTTGTGATTATTATTTGGGGAGAAGCAGGTGGAAAATTCATTGAAAAAAGGACAATCGATAGATCAACAAAAGTGCGCCTTATGTTATGAAAATACTGATCTGAAGCTTAGCCATATAGTGCCGAAGTTTGTATTTAGTTTTATAAAAAGGACTAGCGTTACTGGTAAATTTAGAGATCCAACTGATTTTAAGATACGAAAGCAGGATGGACCCAAATATAGATTATTATGTGGTAGTTGTGAGCAGTTGCTTTCTGAGAGTGAAAAATATTTTGCAGAGAAAGTTTTTATACCATATGTAAATAACGAAAACGTAAACATCAAATATGACCACAAACTTCAGTATTATATTGAATCTGCCCATTGGAGGTTCCTGCTGACTCAAATGAACTCATATGAATCAGAGCAGCAGAAAATACTTAAGGACATTGAGATTAGCATAAGATCGAAGCTGAGGTTTCAAAAGATGAAGGACGTTTTGGTTTTATTACAACTAGACTATCCTAATTATCCTAGATGGACCTCACATTTTTTATACTATATGGATGCAAGATTAATATCGTTACTTAGTGATGAAATCGATTATTTCAAAAGGATGGTAATCTGTGATTTGTTTTTTTATAAAAAGCGCGTGTACATATATTCTTATTATTGTGGTCTTGTCATCTGTAGCGTCTTTAATTGTAGAAAAATTGATTTTCTAAATTTTCATAGCCATCTTGTTAGAAAGAAAGGAAAGTTCAAATTAAAAAAAGTAAACTTTAATAATATTGTTATTTCACACTTGTTATTAGTTAAGCATAGAGGAATATCGGAATCTCTTGAAAATGTTAGCAAGGAAGAGCGTGAAGAATTTCAAAAACTTATTGAAAAGGGAAAAAACGTAAAAAGTAGATTCACTAAGTAAGGGCTAAAAATTAGGCGTTTAAGAAATTCAGTTTACAATAATCACAAGGAAAAGAATAATTATCTAATTCTTATCCCCTTTATTTATATTACAGGAATTTCACAACGAACCATTATGTTTGTTAAACCATATATTCAGATAAATGTAATGGATATAATTAGAAATAAATATATTCAATAGGAACTTATTATTTGCTACATCGAAAATACATAGATGCGGGGGTAAATAATTATGAAAATGACATCTCTAAAACTTACAAACTTCAGAGGATACAAGGACACCATTGAAATCTACTTTGATAACCTTACTGTCTTTGTTGGAGAAAACGATATCGGGAAATCTACTATTCTTGAAGCTTTGGATATTTTCTATAATGAAGGAAAAGGCATCATAAAGATGGATAAGGGTGATGTGAATAAACAAGCAGCTAGTGTGGGTGACACGGAAACAATTATTTCTGTGTGCTTTGTAGAGCTTCCAGCGGAAATTGTTATAGACGCAGCGAATCCAACAACTCTTGCTGATGAATACATGATTAATGAGCAATCTCAACTAGAGATTGTTAAGCGTTACAGAAATGGTGGCGGAGTAAAGATATATATTAAGGCTAAGCATCCTACTAATCCAGATTGTACAGACTTGCTTCTAAAGAAAAATACAGAATTAAAAGCAATAATCCGGACACAAGGTATCGAGTGCGAGAACCAAAATATAAATGCAGTAATGCGCGCTGCAATTTGGGGGCTACATTTACAAAATTTACAATTGCAGGAAATCGAAATAGATGTATCTAAAGAGGATGCAAAAAAAATATGGGACAAGCTTTATATGTATCTACCAGTATATTCTTTGTTTCAGTCAGATAGAAAAAACAGTGATGGAGATAACGAAGTACAAGACCCGTTGAAGGAAGCAGTTCGGAAGATATTAACTGATGATGAGTTGCGGACTACGTTAAACAGGGTTGCTAGTGAGGTCGAAGCAAAACTTAGAGAAGTGGTTGATAGGACAATGGAGAAGTTGAGAGAAATGGCGCCAGATGTTGCAAACAGTTTGAACCCGGTAATTCCATTAGCTGAGAGCCTTAAATGGGCTGACGTATTCAAGAGCGTATCTATCTCTGGTGATGAAGACATTCCGATAAATAAACGCGGTAGCGGTGTGAAACGTTTGATTTTACTTAATTTTTTCAGAGCTGAGGCTGAGAGGCGAATGGAAACAAGTGATAGTACAGGTGTTATTTATGCAATAGAAGAGCCTGAAACATCTCAGCACACTAACAATCAGAGAATATTAGTTGAGGCATTTAAAACACTAGGGAACTCGGCCAATACACAGGTAATTCTTACTTCGCATAGTGCAACGATCGTAAAGCAGTTGGATTATTCGAATCTGCGTATGATTACTTGTGATGGGGATAGACAAAGAAGAATGATGGAGGTTGCTCCTGGAATGCTGCATTATCCTTCACTGAATGAAGTTAACTACATAGCATTCAAAGAAATTACAGAAGAATACCATGATGAGTTATATTCTTTCCTAGAATTTCAACAGTGGCTAAGCGACTATAAAATGGGAAGGAACTTGCTACCATACATCCGATTAAACAATGATGGAAACACTAGAAATGAGCAACACATTGTAGCTTCGTATATTAGGCACCAAATTCATCATCCTGAAAATCATTTAAATCCTAGATACACACTAGAACAGCTAAAACAGTCTATTGATGATATGCGAAACTATATCCACACAAGAGCGAATCAGGAAGGAGTATTGATACCTCATTTTTGACGGTTTTGTAATGATAGACTCGTGATAACAACTGCCCATTATGTTTATTATGTACAGTATCTTAAGGAACGTTATACATTCCATTATCCATATAATTGGTTAATTAAAAACATGTATAATGGAGAGGAAAAGTGGAAAATTAACTCGGATTAAAAATTGTTTTTGGAAGTTTAGCTTTTTATATAAACGTGCATTTACTTAAGGAGGAATACATGGGAACTTACAATGAGAATGAGGTTCAATCGATATTGTGTTATGCTCAACAAATCGAAGATAAAACATTAAAAGAATCTGTTGCAGAATACAGTGATGATATTGGAGGTAAAGGAAAACTAGGTCAGTTGATTGAAAAGCACTATTTTGGATATGAAAATAATTCAAGGCAAGAAGCAGATTTTGCAGAAGTTGGTTTAGAATTAAAAGTGTGTCCTATTCGTATGATTGTACCAAAAGCAAATGCTCTAATGCTAATTCATAGGTATGGATATTCAGCGAAAGAAAGAATAATTATTACTATGATTAATTATGAAACTTTAGTTTATGAAGAGTGGAATCAAGCTATTGTAAGAAAGAAACTTAATTTGCTTTTGATGTTTTATATTCATAATTCAAACATTAATGTTGATCAGCAATTATTCAAATTAGTAGGATTATGGGAGCCATGTGATGACGATTTGAAGATTATCAAAAAAGATTGGACAAGTATTCAAGCAAAAGTCAGTCTAGGACAAGCTCATGAATTATCTGAAGGGGATACTATGTATTTGGGTGCCTGTACAAAAGGTGTCAATAAGATGTCTGTGAGGTCACAACCGTTTTGCGATATTCAAGCAAAGAAAAGGGCATTTTCTCTTAAACGATCATATGTCGATTATATTATTGAAGAACTGCTTCAAAAGAAACAAAGTAAAAAAGTTAAACCAGTTCATAAACCGTGGTTAGATATAAATGGTTCATTTGATGACTACCTTATGTTAGAGATTAAAAAAAACCTAGGGTTTTCATTAGAACAAATCTGTCAGAATTATAATATTTTTCGCAAAAGGTTAGCTAAAAACTATATTAATTTAGTTGTATCAGATGTTTTAAGTGACATTGCAGGGGAAAATATTAAAAAATTTGAACCATTTAAAAAGGCCAATATTGAGGTGAAATGCATTGTACTACAACCTAATGGAATACCAAAAGAAAGCATGTCATTCGAACAAATTCAATATACCGAAATAGCAGCAGAAGAATGGGAAGATTCAACAATTCGAGAGAAATTTGAAAATAATAAGCATTTATGGATTGTGTTTAAATCAAAAAATCATTATGAAAAACAGAGCGATATATCTTTAAAAGATTTGATTCTATATAAAGTTAAATTTTGGAATATGCCGATTGAACATTTGGAAGGTGATTATAAAGCGTTGTGGCAGGATACAGTTGTGAAAATTGGTAATGGAATTTATAATCAATTTTTTAAAAGTTCTGATAATCCTGTTGGTCACATAAGACCAAAAGCCAAAGATAGTGACGATTTAATGATAACACCACAAGGGACATATGAAAGAAAGATGTGTTTTTGGTTAAATAGTAAGTATGTTGCGAAACAAATCGAAGGCGATTAGTTCTAGATTATTAACTTCGCTGCACTTAGTGAGATTTTAAGGCTGTGGGATAAAGAAAAAGTGAATAATTACCCAAATACATTGATAGATTATTTTTTTAGATTTGACATAATATAAGCAAAATAGTTTTAGATTATTAAAACAAGAGGCAATCCAGGAAAATTTGGATTGCTTTTTAAATTATTAAATATTGATCTTTTCAAATGAAGCAAAATGTATTATAATAGCATTGACAATACGAAAATTTTTTTTGCTTTACAATTCTGATAGATTCATATAAAATATAACCAGAACGTTAGTTCGGGAAGGTGGGATTATTCATGATAGATACAACCGTATGTGAGTTGTTTGCTGGTGTTGGTGGTTTCAGATTAGGTCTTTTAAAAGCATCACTAAATTGGGATACTGTTTGGGCAAATCAATGGGAACCTGGAAAAAAGGTTCAACATGCTTACGAGTGTTATTGTTCTAATTTTGGCGAAAGTAACAAGTGCGAGAATATAGATATATGTACAGTTGATAAAAAATCAATTCCAGACCATAATTTGTTAGTTGGTGGATTTCCTTGCCAAGATTATTCGGTGGCAAGTACTGGTGCAAAAGGAATAATTGGTGTCAAAGGTGTTTTGTGGTGGCAAATCAGAGAAATACTAGAAGTAAAGCAACCTAAATTTGTTTTGCTTGAAAATGTGGATAGATTATTGAAATCACCATCGAATCAAAGAGGTAGAGACTTTGGCGTAATGCTGGCATGTTTTAATGAATTGGGGTATAGTGTAGAGTGGCGGGTAGTTAATGCAGCAGAATATGGGTTTGCCCAAAGACGACGACGGGTATTTATATTTGCATATAAAAATAATACCAAGTTTTTTTCAAGTCTTATTAAAAATAGTAACTTGAGCATTATCAATTCAGCCGGATTTTTCGCGCAAACATTTCCTATTAAGGAAGTTTTATCTGGAGTAGATGTTGATTTTGAATATAGTGATATTTATGATGTTTCAGATAAATTTCAATTTTCATTTTGCAATGCTGGCGTCATGAGAAGAGGGAAAATTCGCACAGAAAAAGTTACACCAATATATGAAGAATCAATTAAAATGATAGACATAATAGATTCTGAAGTGGATGAAAAATATTATTTAGGAGAAGCATTGGAAAAATGGAAATATCTAAAAGGTTCTAAAAAGATTGAAAGAACGAGTAAGACAGGGCATACATATACATTTTCAGAAGGACAAATTGCCTTTCCTGACCCATTAGATAAGCCAGCTAGAACGATGCTTACAAGTGAATCAAGTATAAATAGGAGTACTCATGTTATCGAAGATCCTCAAACAAAAAGATTAAGATTAATAACACCTAAGGAAGCAGAAAAAATCCAAGGTTTTAATGAAGATTGGACCAATACAGGAATGCCTGAGAAATTTAGATATTTCTGTATGGGAAATGCATTAGTTGTTGGTGCGATTGAACGTATGGGGAAAACATTAAATAAAATATTTGAAACCGAATAAGCTTGAGCTACTGTAATGCAGTAATTCATTTTGCAATTGGTTCTGAATTTATTGAATTGGTTTATGTGGTTTTCTCATTTGTAGGAAAGTGGATAAAAATGCTTTGTTGGCTATTGAGATCGATGGCTTTACTTTTCATAAAGAAGGGTCAAAACAATATAGCAGAGATCGAATGAAGGATTGTATTTAGAGCTAATATGTCATACCTTATTTGATTAAGTACGACCGGAAGCGGGAAAAAGAAGTGGTTAGGGCAAAGCGAAAGGAAGTCTATTTAACAAACCGAAAGGGAGAAAACCAATGCCAGACTATATATTAACCTTCACAAAAAACAAATTCTACCCACTTGATCCTGTATTAGAAGACATCATGATTGAGGACATTGCCCATGCTCTTTCACTAATGACTAGAGCTAATGGACACTTCCAACATTTCTATTCAGTCGGACAGCATAGTATCAACTGCTATAGAGAAGCCAAAGCAAGAGGTTACTCGAAAAATATACAACTTGGTTGCATACTTCATGATGCTAGCGAAGCTTACTTATCAGATATTACAAGGCCTGTAATAAGGCATTTATCAGAGTACCAGAAAATAGAGTCAAAACTTCAAAATGCAATTTATCAGAAGTATAAATTGAATTTTACGGATCAAGAGCTTCTTCAAATTGAAGAAATTGACGATGCAGTGTTATATCACGAATTTATTGCTCTAATGGGTGAACGAATAGTTGAGCATGTTCCAGATATTTCATTGAAGCATGACTTTTCATTAAGAGATTTTTCAAGTGTTGAAAGTGAGTTTTTATCACTATTTAAACAGTTGACGGTCTCTAAAACAGGAAAAAGTTATGTTGGAATTGATGGATGTAAAGAAGGCTGGGTCACAGTAGAGTTAACAGAAACTGATTTTACTATTGGTGTATATAAGAAAATTGATGAGATTTGCTATCAATTTTGTGATAGTAGTAGTCTCATTATTGATATGCCAATTGGGTTAACAGAATCGTTGAAAGACATTCGACCAGATGGTGAGGCTAGAGGTGTTCTCTCTTCCCGTGCTTCTTGTGTATTTAACGCGCCATGTAGACAAGCAGTATACGCAGAAGACTATTATATGGCAAATGATATTAACAAGGCAGTTCTTGGAAAAGGACTAAGTAAACAATCTTTTATGATTGTTCCTAAAATAAAGGAAATCGATGTCTTCTTGGAGAAAAATCCAGAGTTTCAAAATAAACTCATCGAAGCACATCCGGAGGTATGTTTTGCCATGCTCAACAGGGACGAAAAATATAAAATGCCAATGCCAATATTTGAGAACAAAAAGACGGAAGGTGGCATTCAGGGTCGCGTAGAGCTTTTGAGTAGCATCTACGAAAGAACAAATGAGGTTATTGCGTATGTCCAACAGGATCCAAAACTTAAAAGAATGGTGGACGATGTTATGGATGCTCTATGTCTTGCAGTCACTGGAATGCTCAGTGAAAAAGTCGGACTAAAGTCCATCCCCGAAGCTCCTAAGAGGGATAATCGAAATTTACTGATGCAAATGGTGTATGTGGAGAAATGCTAGGATTGGGGCGTAGTAGTCGGACTCACAATTGCTGTTCAGTAAAATAGCTGCAAATATCGTATTTGCAGCTATTTTACTGAACACTTCATAGGACATGTAGGTATATCTATAAAGTCTTTCTGCGATAAGTCTTCACAGGGTTTATCGATTTACGAAAGCTGGATAAATGTTCAAAAGAAATGCAGCTGTTTTTAAAAATAGTCGCATTTCATTTATATTTTTATGATATTGAAAAAACCGTCGTTGGTGTTATTTATGTAGATTCTATAAAAGAGAGATTGAAAAATCAGGATTTAGGTCGTGGGCACTTATTTCAGGAAGAAATAACAGCATATGGACTGGGAAGAACGATATATAGAATTTTAATATCTTAATAGTGGGTAATGATGTGTTATTGTTTGTACGGGAATATAGGACTAGAGATGGCCATGCAAGTCCGTTTTTATTTATGGGAAAAGCTCGGTATATTCATCATTCTGGATCTAAGCCAGTTAGTTTTGTATGGGAATTAGAAGAAAAAATGCCAGCCAGGTTCTTGGAAGAAAACTTGAATTTAGCCAATTGATAACCAAAGATGATATAGTGATTCTGAGGCTTAATGGATATTTAACTAAAAAATAATCACTTGTACAATAAATGTAATGGCTAATACTTTCATTGCAATTTGAGTAGGATGTAGAAAAAGGGGTGAAACTTAATATGAAGCACTACGTAGTAACAGCAGCCATCATAATTGAAGCTGGAGAAATACTATGCATGCAACGCAACGCGGGAAAATATGACTATGTGTCCTTTAAATTTGAGTTCCCTGGAGGCAAGGTTGAACCAGATGAAACTGTTGAGCAGGCATTATCTAGGGAATTGAAAGAAGAAATGGACATTACCATTTCTGTTAATCCTGAGCAGTTCTTTATTTCCGTACAACATCAGTACCCAGATTTTTATATTACTATGCATAGTTATCTTTGTCCTATCGATAACAGAACTTTTACACGTAAAGAGCACCTCGCTCATGTATGGCTCAAACCAGGTCAACTAGACACCCTTGATTGGGCTCCAGCAGACTTACCTATTGTGAGAAAGCTGATGGATGAAATGAGATGAGTGTACAAGGAGAATCTGCAAAAAGTCTTTACAAGATTTATCGATTTTGAAGGGGTCCACTTAGAGGAATATTGAGTAAAGCTTTAGGTTATTGATTTTTAAAAAGGGTTTTGAGCAGAATCATTAAAGTATTAAGTAAGAACTTTTGTCTAGCAGCTAACAATAGGAGCATATGTTAAATGAATCCAAAAAACAATTTAATTTGGCACAAGTCTCTTCTTTTGTTATTTTTAAGTAAATACCCCTTCCTATTCGTTGAAGCTTATAGTACTATGAGGTTTAATAGAAAAGAATGTGAAAAGATGAGAAGATTGGGTAAAATGAATATATTATCAACATCAAGTATCAAGGGGTTGCTAGAGGTTCGATTTAGGGGAGCTCCTGATTTAGTAATAAACAACCAGAATTAAAAGGAGATAAACGATGAATTTAATAGACAAAATAGTTGAGCACAAGCAATTTGGTAAGGGGTTAATCACTAAACAGTCTCAGGAGAAAATAACAGTTCAATTCGACATTGGAGAGAAAATATTCCAATACCCTATGGCGTTCGAGCAATTTCTTGTATTGATGGATGAGACTCTGAGCGCTGAAATATCAAAATCCATTCAAAGCAAGAAAGATGAAATAGAAAATGAAAATAAAGTGAAAAAAGAAAAAGAGGCAGATCATCAGAATGAAAGTGTTAAGGTGAATAAACCTATTACAAAAATCAAAGCTAAAAGGGTGAAAAAGGGTGTAAAGGTTATTAAGGGTGAAAATGGTGAAGACATAATTTTGCATAAAGAGAATTGATAAGAGCTAACATTACTTCGACGTGTACGGTAAAATAGGGAATAAGTTGAATAAAGGAGGCAAAGAATGGAACAGGAAAATCATATATATATCGCGATTGATCTCAAGTCTTTCTATGCCTCTGTTGAATGTCTGGAACGTGGGCTTGATCCATTATCCACAAATCTTGTAGTTGCAGATGCAAGCCGGACGGAAAAAACCATTTGTCTTGCAGCATCACCGTCATTAAAATCTATTGGAATTACTGGGAGAGCAAGGTTGTTCGAGGTAGTGCAGAAGGTGAAAGAAGAAAATGATATTAGGAGAAGCAAGGCACCTAATCATTCCTTTACTGGTGCATCTTATAATGATATTGAATTAAAAGAATTACCTGAATTGTCAATGGATTATATTATTGCACCGCCAAGAATGGCAAAGTATATGGAATATAGTACACGAATATACAATGTATACTTGAAGTATATAGCTCCAGAGGATATCCATGTCTATTCCATAGATGAGGTATTTATGGATGTGACCCATTATCTGCGTACTGCGAATCTTTCAGCTAGAGAACTTGTAGCTAAGATGATAGGCGAGGTATTTCAAACGATAGGAATCACTGCAACAGCCGGGATAGGTACAAACCTTTATCTTTGTAAAATAGCAATGGATATAGTAGCGAAAAACATACCAGCAGATAAGGATGGAGTGCGAATTGCAGAACTGGATGAAATGACATATAGACGAATTCTTTGGAACCATAAACCACTTACAGATTTTTGGCGTGTTGGCAGAGGGTATGCTAAAAAACTGGAAGATAACGAAATGTTTACAATGGGTGATGTGGCGAGATGTTCTCTTGGAAAGAAGAATGAGTATTATAATGAAGATTTACTTTACAAGTTATTTGGAATAAATGCAGAACTTTTAATCGACCATGCGTGGGGCTGGGAACCATGTACAATTGCAGACATAAAGGCATATAAACCAACCACAAACAGTCTTGGCTCGGGACAGGTTCTACAGTGTCCATATAATTATGAAAAAGCAAGACTTATTGTGCGTGAAATGACAGATCTTCTGGTGCTTGATCTGGTTGATAAAGGTCTTGTGACAGATCAAATGGTTTTGACAGTAGGCTATGATATTGAAAATCTAAGTAATTCAGAAATAAGAAAGAAATACCACGGACCAATAAAGACAGATCACTATGGACGTCAGGTTCCAAAACATGCACATGGAACAGTAAATCTTAGTAGACAGACGTCCTCGACTAAGCTGATTATTGATGCTGTTATGGATTTATATACTCGGATTGCAGATGAGAACTTATTGGTTAGAAGAATAAACATTACAGCAAATCATGTTGTGCATGAAAACACTGTAGTGAAAAAGAAATCTTATGAACAACTGGATCTGTTTACTGATTATAAAGCCAAGCAAACGGAAAGTGAAGAAGAGGATGCGATGTTGCAGCGTGAAAAAAAGATGCAGCTTGCGATGCTAGAGATAAAGAAAAAATATGGAAAAAACGCTATATTAAAAGGCACGAACTTGGAAGAAGGCGCCATGACAATGAAAAGAAACAAGCAAATCGGAGGTCATAAGGCATAAGCCTGTAATGGTACGCTTACGAAACGGTGAAAGGAGTCAGGGAATGAAAGATGGTCCTAAAGACAAGCATCAGTATGATCATATCATCAATTTACAGCATCATGTCTCCAGTAATCGTGAGCATATGTCTGTACATGACCGTGCTGCACAATTTTCTCCATTTGCAGCTTTAAATGGTTATGATGGAGCAATCAAAGAGACTGCCAGACTGACAGATCAGGCAGTAGAGCTGGATGAAACTGCAAAAACCATACTAGACGAAAAGCTAAGAATTGTACAGGAGCAGTTAAGTAGAATGCAGGAGATAGAAATTGTATTTTTTCGACCTGATGAAATGAAGGCAGGTGGGGCTTTTATCTCTATACTAGGTACTGTAAAGAAAATGGAAGGATATGAACGTACAGTGGTCATGCAGGACGGAACAAGGATACCGATAGATGAGATTGTAGATATTACAGGTGAAATGTTTCAATCAGTGGATGATTTCTTTGCGTGAAATACAGATGCCTCAATGTATAAAGATTGATATAAGCGAATCATTTGTGAAACAGCGTCACAAATTACAAGAAATAAGGGGAAATAACTATTAATAAGTAAAAATTGACTTTAAATTGACTTAGGTGTTTTTGACGTAAGAAGATTTAGCCGAATGATCCTTGTCCCTGTGGCAGCGGCAAGAAATATAAGAAATGCTGTGGCAGGTGCTAATGAACCCCTTCAATACGTGTAGGTTGTTTTTTAAGCTCTAATCCGAGTTCTGTGCCCTTTAAAATCTCCATATCCTTCAATCCTCATCTGTTATCTCAGCTTGGTAATTCCATCCTTCGTCACATACATATTCCCTTAATTCTTCGACACCTAAAAAAATACTTTGTCTTGAATTTCTTTATAATATAATTTATCATAGTTCTTAGTAATGTCGTATATATTCGGTTCAGGAAAAACATGTAGACTTATTTTGTTTTATAGGTCTGCATATGTTATTATAATAAAAAAAATACCTTCTTTAAATATTGTTAAGTTGGTAAAGAATGAGGATAAGATTGAAAGAGGCTTCTATAAATAACATAAAGTCGCGGACCTTTGGAGGAACTGAATGAAGATATTTGAAAAGCACAAGACTAAGAAGCAAACACCAAAAACCCCACCCCATACATTTATAATCTTATTTATATTGGTTCTAGTAGCCTGTCTACTTACCTATATCATACCCTCCGGAGCTTTTGAGCGGGTATTTAATGAAAAGGTAGGACAAACTCTATTGGTTCCGGGTAGCTACATTCTTGTAGAACAAAGTCCGGTTCCACCTTGGTTGATCTTTCATAAGTTTTATGAAGCGTTGTGTTTACCTAAAACGGCATCATTGATGTGGCTGCTTCTGATCACTGGAGGTGCTTTTGAAGTTATTTTACATACCCGATGCCTGACGAAATTGTGCACGCAATCATTAAGATTCTTTCGAGGCGGGGAACTATGGATTATACCGATATTTGTCGCCTTATTCTCGATTTTCGGATTTACAATGGGAATGACTACAGCGTCCGTTATTTTTGTACCGCTGGGGATAGCAGCAGCCAGTACGTTGGGCCTCGATAGAATGTCAGGAGTGGCAATGATTATGCTGGGTGTTAATGCAGGATTTACAGCAGGTATTTTTAATCCTTTCAGTGTGGGAACAGCCCAGACAATCGCAGAATTGCCTTTGTTTTCCGGAGCCTGGTTAAGATGGTTGACGTTACCGGTTTTAATTGCAGTTACAAGTGCATATATAATGCACTATGCAAAATCACATAGAGCAGAACGTGATGATCCTACTTTAGAGATTCAGGAAAATGAGACGATGAACCATGGTGAGAAATTCAGTCTTACCGTTTTTGTAGCAGGGTTTTTGATTTTGACACTGGGCATATCGTTATGGCGTTGGGAAACGGTTAACATTGTGGTCGCTTTTTTAGTGATTGGTATAGCAGTAGGATTAGCTGCCGGATACAGTTTTTATGACATCTGCGAGCTTTTTATCTCTGGATCTAAGAAAATGATGAAAGGTGTCATGGTCGTTGGAATTGCAGCAACAATCCGACTCATACTTACCGATGGCAATATTCTTGACACAATTACATACCAATTAACAGGTTTGGTGTATCAGCTTCCTCCAACGCTGCAATTATTGGGTATGTTTATATTCAATGCACTGATTAATTTTCTGATTACGTCTGGTTCTGCGAAAGCTGCTCTGATTATGCCGATTATGACGCCTATGGCTGATTCTCTGGCCCTATCACGTCAGGCGGCTGTATATGCCTTTCAACTTGGAGATGGGCTGACGAATGTTGCCTCTCCGATTTCTACAACCCTAAATGGGGTTCTGGCAGTAAGTGAAATCACCTATGAGAAATGGATCAGATTTTATGGACCATTGGTAGGAATATATATGGGCGTAGGGGCTTTATTAGTAGTATTTTCAGAATTCATTGGATATTGAAAAAGAACGCACACAAAGATATTAATCGTTTAGCGCATCGTTTTTAATGAATGAAATCATTGAAAGTTGTTTTATCTGATTGATGCAGTACCAGTGGTCTTTCGGACGACAAGATGCGTTGAAAAAGACTGATGGGATATAATGGATTGTTCCCCTTCGATTAGACTGATGGCAATCTCGGTTGCCGATTTGCCTATTTCCTTCATAGGTAGATGTAAGGTTGTCAGTTCTATACTAGCTAGGCTACTGACATACAGGTCATCATGTCCAATTAGGGATATGTCTTCGGGAACACGAATGCCATGTTCGCGCAGTGTACTCAGTACACCGATGGCCATCAGGTCGCTTGCACACCAAATTGCAGTAGGAAGATTACCTTCGCAAATAAGCTGAACTACTAAGTCGCGACCGGCAGCGCTTGTATCATCGCAATGTCCGGCTGTATATATGCGAGGCAAAAGAGAGTGTTGGTTCATTTCATAAGTAAACCCTTCTTCTTTTTGTTTTATGGTATTATTCATGGGACCATAAGTAAACAATGCGATATCTCTATGTCCTAAAGCGTAGAGATGCTGCACGACAAGAGTAGCACTATGACGATAGTTGCAAGTCATGGAATAAGTTTCATCAAAACCTGTTTTTCCACCGACAAAAATAACCGGCAGATGTTCTCCGCAAATCTCCCTAATATGAGAAACATCACTTGTGGAAGAAGCCACAATTAAAGCACCGACCCTATTTTCACACATCATACGACAATGTTTTTTTTCTAGCTCCAAACTTCTGTGGCTACTTCCGAGCAATACGGTATAACCATGTTCAGCAGCAACTATACTCACTTGATTGAAAACAGAACTGTAAGCAGTATTCTCTGCAAGAGTCGGCACAATCATGCCGATTGCCTTTGTCTGTTTTGAAGAAAGACTACGGGCTGCTGCATTAGGAGAATAGCCAATTTCCAATGCAATCTTAACAATACGTTCTGTTGTTTCCGGAGAAATATCAGAACATCCCCGAAGTGCTCTGGAAACAGCGACGTGGGAGACACCAGCAATTTGTGCAATTGTTTTAATAGTAGGTCTACGATGCATAAGTGATCTCCTTAAAATCTAAAAGTTATTGTTCCATTATAGTTTACAATAGTTCCTATGAGAACACAATGTAAAACACAATGTGAAATTTAATTTCATTACGACAAAGGAATTGACGTATTTATGAATTTATGTTATTCTATATTGTGTTCTACTTTAACGTGAAAGTAAAGGGTATTTTTAAATCTTCAAACAGGCAAATTACGACAACTTTCACGTGAAAGGATAAGGGGGGGGAGTTGATTCTGAAACCGTAATCGATAGATTTTATACATCTTTCGAGAGCAGTGGTAACGGGGATAAAGACAGCAAGAGAACATTAATAGGTACATAAGGAGGTAACAATATGTATTGTGCAAAGTGTGGTGCCCACTATGAAAGTGTGGCTCAGTCTTTTTGTGGCCAATGCGGCAATACACTATTTCAGGATAGTTCAATTGATAAGAGTAATATCAAAAATAAGGCAACCTTTGATATCGGTGAACCGGAAATCATTCAAGAAGAAAGAATAGCTACTGTAACAGATCAAGCAAAGAAGACTAAAGGCAGTAAAACCACTAAAAATTCCCGCATAATCACTTGGATAATTGGCGGCATAATGTTATTAGGTTTTATTGGGTTTATGGGATTTCTAATTTTATCAGGGGCTTTATCTTCAGATACTTTAGAAAGTTTAAGTGATACAGAAAGTATAAGGGTTGCTATTAATGATACCTATTTTAAATATGCCAGTTCGATAACAGATTTAAAAGTCTTTGGTAACGTTTTTCTGACTATTATTATTGTTTGCTCCGTTGCTTTATTAATTATTCGGAAATGTCGTACATTTTTTCAAGACGAATGTTTAACTGGTCCGGTACATATGATAAACCAAATTGTATTTATAGGAGTATGTATTGTTGAAATCCTTTTCGGATTGTCACAGGGACCTGACATGTTAAGCTTTTGTGATCCCTTTGTAGTGGGGTGGATTCAAGCAGGGATACGTTTTGTTGGATTTGTAGCGATTGTGTATAATCAGTTAATGACTTATATAGATAATATGGGAGATCTACAGTATAATGCAAAGACTTCCGTTGATTTTTCCTTGGGGTTTTTCTCATGGCCCATAGCTATAGTATTAACCATCATAATTTCCTTCATTGATGCATCTATTATTTCCTTTATATGGATTTTGTTTGCATTGGTACAAATGATACAAATCATTATGATATTAGCCAAAGTAATCCCCAAAGGGGGAATTTTAAGAGCGTTGTATATGGTTTTTGCTTATTGTGTTGGAGCTATTGGTACGGT
Organism: Firmicutes bacterium HGW-Firmicutes-1; assembly: GCA_002841625.1. Lineage (NCBI taxonomy): Bacteria > Bacillati > Bacillota > Firmicutes bacterium HGW-Firmicutes-1. Next base: position 20,552 of record PHAG01000018.1, read on the forward strand.
TTTTATTGCTTACATATTATTACTCGTCGTTCTCTTTATAATGATTGGGGCTACTGTTATATATATTGCTTCACTTGGTTCAAGTTCATTGGGAGCTAGCTCATCGAATAAATGCCCAAATTGTGGAAGAAGACTTAACAATTACAATGAATGTTCTAATTGCGGAATTGGTGTATCAAGTTAAATAATGGAAAGGTAAATGCAAGTACTGTAGTACAGTATTTGAATTATATAAAAAGGAGATAAAAGGATGAACGCGAAAAAGATTATAAGTTTATTATTGTTGAGCGTTTTTATTATGGGAAACTTTTCAAATGTCATATTGGCTGGATCTACGCTGGTAGAGATTGAAGGTAGCAGATGGTATGTAGAGCATTCTGCTTATTCAGATACGGCTAGCCTGGTGTATTTTGAGCCTATTACTTCGTTGACTACGCTGGTTATTCCGACTACAATAGTAGTAGACGATGAATATTTAACGGTTAATAGTGCAAGGGGTGATATCCATGATTTTAACAATATAACGAGGATAAAGAGCTACCTGCCTATACGTACGAATATGAAAGTAGCTGGCAGTACTTCTATTAAAGAAGCTTATTACTCCTTGCCAGATGCTTCTAGCTTTTCCTTTAAAGGATGTACATCCTTGAAAAAAGTTGAGCTCTTTGTGCCTAAAAGTTCCGAAGCATTAGAATTTGAGAATTTTACCGATTTGGATTACAGTTATAGAACAATAGGCATATCATCTTTTGAAGATTGCACATCTTTAGAAGAAGTTTATCTCCCTAGTGAATTAATGAAAATTAATGCTCAAGCCTTTAAAAATTGTACGAGCTTAAAGAAGATTAACTTTCGTGATGGATTGGTTTCTATAGCTGGAGGGGCTTTTAATAACTGTGATTTATCATCTATTGTCATTCCTGCATCTGTTACTTCATTCGCTTCGGCGTTTAATTATAATGATAATCTGAATGATATTGCTGTTTTATCTGACGGTAATGACTTAGCAGTCAACAATTATTTATTGGGAAAGAAACACCCGGGGCAGGATCCCTTTCATCTAAGTAATCGCACAAATGAAGGGCGTAAAATATATGCTTATCCTGGTGGTAAATTAGAAATGTTAGCTAATGTTTACGGCTATAATTTTATTCCTATTACGGGAGCTGGTGATTTACCATATGGTATATTTGGAAAAAGCATGTATTTAGCAGAATCAACAAATAATGATGGTAAGAATATAGAAGAAAAACAGGTAAAAGTAGATCATAATGGACAGATTAATTTGCCTGCCTTTGATAAGCTGCAAAAAGGTTTAAAAGATTTAAGCAGTGGTATTGGAGAAAAAATTCTTGATATTCTAGTGTCATCTTTTAATAGTGAAGATGACTTGGATGATTCCATTAGTTCATGGGCAGAACAAGAAGTGTCTGAAGCCATTTTGCTAGGCGTGGTACCAGAAGAACTTCAAGATGACTATACGAAAGATATCACTCGAGGCGAGTTTGCAAAACTTATTTATCAAACCATACAGACCTTAACAGGCTTTTCAGATGATGAGATGGATGACTTTGCTGATTTTCCAAGCATTGATAATGAATTTTACTCAGAGTATACCGATTCTGCCGTCTCATTTGTATATGGCTGCGGAATCGTTAAAGGTTATGGAGATGGCTCCTTTAAACCAAATAATTCCATTACTAGACAAGAAGCAGCGGTGATGTTATGTAATATGGCAGATGTTTTGGGCTATGAAACTTCTTCACAAGCCGGAGTGTACTTTTCGGATACTAAAAATGAATGGGGGAAGAAATATATAGATAAAGTTTCTGCTTTGATCAGTCCATACAGTAATGAAAGAGTAATGGGAGGAACAAAAACAAATACATTCAGTCCTCAATTTAAATATAGTCGCGAACAGGCTATTATGACGATATGGCGTATTACTGGCAGTATCGTAGGCCAAGAAACCGAATATAACTATGAGGAATCAATCATGAAGCCGGAAGTACCAGTCGAGGTGGTGCCTTCAGAGGAAACACCTGTAGAAATCCAAGTTGAGGATACTTATGATTATAGCTTTGCTGACGGTAGATGGAAAAGTCCTGATGGTTATGGGGAATTCACGATATCCCATGATGACAGCCCTGATTTTTTCTATTATCATTTTAACTATAAGTCGCCTTATCATGATTTAACTTATGTAGTGGATGGGGTTGCAGATCTAACATCTGACAGCAAGGCTAGTGATCTGTCAGCTGGTATTAAATTTGTTCTTCTTGGGGATACCTCCATATTGATTACAACCGATTTTCTAGATGAGCTTTATACTGACTATGGTATGCCAGATGGTACTTATAAATATGTAGGGAAATAAGGTCCAGCTTCAAATCCCCAGCTCTCTTCTAAAAGGTAGCCACAGTAAGTGGCTGCCTTTTCCCTTACCCCCACATAACAATAACTAATACAACGTTAGTATTGACAGAGATAATGATTTGTTGATAAACTTATTTTGAAGGGTGTCAATTCTACTTGGAACAAAAGGTGAGGTTAATGCGTATTCTTGAGAAAGATATCTTATTAAAAATATTGATTTTATTCATTCCTATGCTATGGCTACTGATAACAAATATCTATTTTTTTATCAGAAGAAAACATACATTTATTACATATGGGATGCACCTCGCAACCTTTTTTCTAGGCACCTATTTATTTAGCCTTCTAATGCAAGTCGCTATTTTAGAAATATCAATTGAAAGTGTTTATAAAATAATTGGACAAATAGCCTTAATTTTGTGTTTCATCACTTTAGTGATCATTGTTATATATACTTTTAAAAAGGCTCGTAAACCTATCTTTATTCCACCAGATTTGGAATCCGTCTTTATGGCTATTGAAGATTTAACAATAATATGCGATTATTATGGACATATAGTTAATGCAAATCAAGAAGAGGATTATAAAAAACTATTTGGAATAAACTGTCACACCCTTGAAGATATCAAACACTCACTTTTACAGTTAACACCTAATAGTAATCATAGTGAAATTAAGCTTGGATTACAGATTACAAATGAGCTTCATCAATTTGAAATAAATATTCCAAGTACTAAAGCGTTTTTTCTGGTTATAAGGTCTCCAATTATAGTTTCTGGTGAGACAATGGGTACCGTAATTATATTTCATAACATTCAGTGGGAAAAGGAATTGACTGAGCAGATTAATCAGCAAAATCAAATTCTAGATAGCTCAAACAATAAACTTGTGGACTATGTAAATATAGCGAATGTACTTGAGACAGAAAAAGAGAGGCTAGAACATCTACAATTATTACAAACCGATTTAATTGGAAGAATTGAAAACGTGATAAAAAAAATTAGAGTTATTCAAGAAAAGCAACTAAATTTAGGCGATCAATCTATGTATGATATTGAATTACTTGCGCAAGAACTTAGCAGCATCTTTAAAGCGATTCGGCTTTCCATAAATAAGATTTAGTATAAAAAGGGGACAATCCATGATTAAAGTTTTAATTGCAGATGACCAAACACTATTTAGAACGATGTTGGAAACCGTATTAGCCTCTGATAACGAAATTGAAGTTATTGGTACGGCAGCAAATGGGATGGATGCAGTTCAATTGGCGTTAAAATATAAGCCAGATATTGTTTTGCTGGATATCCAGATGCCGCAAAAAAATGGAATAGAGGCACTCGGTGATATCAAAGAGAAGCTTCCAAAAAGCAAGATCATTATGCTAACAACCTTTGAAAATGTAGAGAGCATTATAGCTTCTGCAAATGCGGGAGCAGACGGATATTTGCTTAAGAATATGAAACCAGATATCCTTATTATGGCTATAAAATGTGTTTATAATGGTATTGTGATGATTCATAAAGAATCATATGATATTATTTTTGCCTCTAAAAGCGGTGCGCATACAAAGAATGAAGGACGTATTGAATTTGGTGATATTTCTTTTGATCGTACGGATATTAGGATTATGGCTCAGGTTGCGGATGGTAGAACAAATAAAGAAATTGCACAAATACTCAATTATAGTGAGGGTACAATAAAAAATAGAATCTCTAATATTTTAAGTATAACAGGACTTTCGGATCGTACCCAGATTTCGGTCTTTGCACTAAAGAATAACATTATATAGTGATTAGGCATAAGCTATTGTCTTTTTGGAATTTGAACATGGATATTGAAACCTTTTTTTCCATCTGAGCCAATATGTACGTTACCCTTTAGTTGTAAGATTCTGTTTTCAATACCGTTTAATCCATAACTTTTCTGGATGGATGAACAACCTACGCCATCATCAATTGCAAAGACTTCAATATAATCTGTTTTGTAGCGTAAGATAATATGTATTGTTGTCGCTTTTCCATGCTTAATAGAATTGGTAACAGCTTCTTGACAGAGTCTAAAGATTGCCTCTGTTTGTCTCGTATCTAATTCATAAGGTGTGCCATGAGATACAAAATCAACCTGGATATTACTATTTTGAAGAGATGAGATGGCCTTCATTAATGAAGTTTCTTTTAATTTAAAAGACTTACCACGAATAGAATTTTTAAGATCAGATAAGCTATTGATAAGTAGTTCTTTGCTTTGTTCAAGCCGTATCATAGTGGTAGCTGTATCTTGGTCTTTTATAATTAGATTAATGGTACCAATCACAACAATGAGGCTATGACCTAAAATATCATGAACATTTTGAGCAATATGTGTTTTTGTACGTGTGATGGCAAGTTCTCGAGTAGCAGATGCTAAAGCTTCAAGCTTTTGATTTGTAGCCGCAAGTTCACTGTTTTTTAGGTGAAGTTGCTCATTCAATAAGATAGGAGCAGTAATATCTACAAAACAAAGTAACAAATGCTTGGAGGTCGTTTCTTTTTTCATCACTCGATAGCATGTATTATCTTGAAGTTTTAATACATAAGAATCAATATCAAAACCTGAGCTCATAACAAAATTTTCAAACAACTCCTGATTATCAGACTTATGATATGGCATAGAATTCAAGATATCCTTTAGTTTGACATCCGTAGAACAAAGTATAAAATTTTTTTTGAAAACTTGGTTATAGGAATATAAATGTCCCTTTGGATTGATGAAAACTATGCCATGGGGCATGTTATCGTATATATGTTGATAAGACACTGGAGAAATATCTAAAAACCGGTATTTGATTGCAGGAATCATAAATAATATAAGTGTAAGCGTTATGGAAATAGGTGTAATATCAAATATTGGAAAAGGAAAAATCCATTTAAGATCCGTAAATTTAAAAGACAGATAGTAAATGTTAATCATAATCGGGAGTAGGATAAGCATGGAAAAAAAGCGTCCTAGTTTTTTTTTATGTATAAAGCTTGGTTGATTGATAAAGTCTCTTGATAATAGTATAACACCTATAATGAGGTGTAAATATTGAAAACCTTGTGTTGGAAGGAATAATGGGCCGAATCGATCTTTATAAAAATCATAATAGGAATAAAACAACATATGATATGGGTTTGTTAGGACAATCAAAAAGCTGATGGTAGAAGGTATTCCTAATAAAATAAGCGTCTTTGGTTGAGGTAATTTATTAGTTCGATAAAGGTTTGCAAAAACGATTAAAAAGAACCCTAAAAACTGAACGCCGAAATATTGGGTAACAATAAAAAACCATCTCAACTGTTCGGTTGGAGAAACGGTTTTAAAAATTTTTGAAATCATCCATAATAAGATCATCGCTACAACAGATAAATAACTGAAAAGTAGGGGTGTTTTTTTCGCTTTGAAATAGATATAAGACGTAAAACTTATCAGTAGCAATACAGCAATAACATGAAATTGAATGATCGTATATATCTCATAAGCTAGCTTGTCAGAAATTTCCATGGGCTCACCTCCGTATAAATTATATTTTAACAAAGGATTCGTACATTTACAATTTATACTTTCAGAAGTCATTTTTGTGACTTGCATGGTCACGAATAATGACTTTTTTATTAGCAGGTAAGGATATATTATACCCTAATGGCACTAGAGTAGACTAATTACATCTAGTAGAATAAAGAAAGAATTAAGAATTAAATAAGGGTGGTGAGAGATATGTTAAGAGGTGCATTTGAAATAAAAAGAAATGCTGTAGGCCAGTTCTACTTTGTTTTTAAAGATCCAAACAATGCAACTGTTGCAGTCTCACAAAGCTTTTTAGAGAGGTCTTACCTAGAAGTCTGTGTATCAAAAATTCGAGATGAAGCAAAATTTGCGTCTATTAATGACTTGCAGCATCCTCATCACTTAAATCCTCTTTTCGATATTAGCTGTAATGAAAGTGGAGAATATATTTTTATGATGATCAGCATTACCGGTGAAATTATAATGTATAGTGAAGGGTTTGACCAAAAAGAGCTGTGTATAGAAAAATTGGAAATATTTAAGAGGTATGCCCAAGATGCAAGAATTGTTGACTTAACTTAAATAACAATAATAGGGTTTGACTAAGGAGGTGAAAAATGATTAGTAAAATATTTATTATATGGGGCTTGTATATATCAATCATAGCACTATCAACAGGATGCGTAAAAAGTAGTTTTACGACAAGTATTAAAGAAGATACTGAGGTTGCTAATACGACAGGTGCTACTCAGTTAGAACAAGTTGTAGAGACAGAAGAAAACTTCAAACCATTGGCGGAGAAAGAAGATCTATCAACGGATAAGTGCACACCCTATCAATTTTTAAACCTTATGACAGGCAATGCAGAAGCACTATCTTTCCATTATATAGTTTATACGAATGACAGGTATGAAGGAAAGAACGGTTCATTTTATAAAATGGGTGATAAATCTGTTGTTATTTTTCAAGCCGATAATATGAAGGGAGACGAATCAGGTATTAGAGAATTAGAAATGGAAGGGCATGTTCACTATATTATGGATGATTATAAAATGATCAAAAGCTATCTTGCACCGGCAGAAGACTTTCTACTTTATGAAATGATGGATGCAACAAATAACACACCATCCACAGTTGTGTCAGAAGAGGACTACATTATTTATGAATATAGGCTACCTTTTGTGCAGGATGTGGAACAACAAATTATTTATCGATTTTTTATGAAGGAAAATAGTTTGAAGAAGATGGAGTACTCTATTAACAATCAAGCAACGACAACCTATGAATTTTCAGATTTTTTGCAGACAATTACGGATGAAAGAGTTTTTGATTATCCCACCGGCTATAATGAAGAATGGTATGACTATATAAATACTGGTGAAAATATGCCGCCGTGGTGGGAATTGTGAAATGTTAAGTTAAACAGAAAAACCTAATACATCGTACTAATAATATTTAAATTTTATAATTCAAGAGGAGAACGAGATGTTAAAAAGATTATTAATGATTTCTTTTATGGTAGTTTTAGCGGTAGGCGTGTTTACTGCTTGTGGGAAAAAGGAAAGTAGCACTATAGAAAATGAAAGTGTAGATGAAGTTCAAGGTGAAATTCAAGGTGAAATGGAAATGAGCCTAAGTGGAGAAATTCCCTCAGATCTTCCAAAAGGATTTCCGCAGGAAATACCCTTTTATGAAAATGCTAAAGTAATAGATGCTGATACATTTGGCGAGGATGGCTTTACGGTCGTTTATTCGGTTGATGCCGCGTACGATAATGTAGTTGGATTTTATATGAGTAGCATAGAAGAAATGGACGAATCTGGCATAGGAGAAGAAGAATCCTATTTTGAAGGAATGGATATTGATGATATACATATCAATGGACTTACGATTACAGATGCAGGTAATAACACACAGGTATTTATTACTATGCGCAAATATAAAACGCAATCAGGGGATGATTCTGAGGAAGAATATGTGGAAGAAGAAGATGAATCTATAGAAATAAGCTATGAAAATGCGGTAGAAGTACCACTCGATAACAAGTATCCATCAGATGTCGTGCCAATCTATCCAGATGCTAAAATAATTGAGTGCTCCCTAGCGCCTAGCGGCAGTGGATTTGTGGATCTTGTATTACCCGCTTATGCTTATCATTCAGCAGTAGAATTCTACAATAATGAACTAGGATTAAAAGCAAAAAATTTCACCTCGGATCTTATGGTTTCTGAGACCTTCGAAGGGGAAGTTAAGGGGTGGAAGATCGTTGTACGGGTTGCTCAGTTAAATACCGGAAATAACGATCCGGCGATATCGATTACTGTTAACAATAAATAATTGGTAGGACTGAAAAAATGCCTTAATTGAAATACAACAATATATTTTTCATGAAAATGGAGGAAGTAGTATGAAAAGGAAGATGGGTTCATTTATAATAGCAATGGTTATTATGATAGCTAGTGTTACAATTCCTCAACCGGTGTATGCTATGGGCGAAAATAGTTTTATCGCTGCAGGATGGGGAACAACGTTTTATATCACAAAAGATGGAACACTTTGGGGATTTGGCAAAAATGATAAGGGAGTTTTGGGAAGTAGCAAAACCGATTATACTTCTGAACCAATTAAATTGTTTTATGATGTAAAGAGTGTTTCCGTGAATAGATACGCAGTCATGGCTATTAAAAAAGATGGATCACTTTGGTACTGGGGAAAACCTGCTGGAATGAAAAACTCCACTGAGCCAGCAAAACTCATGGATAATGTAGAAATGGTTTCTATGGATGAATACTATGCTGGGCCAATTTTAATGTGCACTCAAGAGGGTAGTCTTTATTTAATGAAGGATAAAGAATTCGAGAAAATAGCTCATGATAAAAAAGTGAAATCTGTCGTAACAAACGGAACTGATCATTTTTTTATTAATGAAAATGATGAACTTTGGGGTTGGTGTGATAATAAGACAGGAACAGATGGTTCACTTGGTGTAGGACATACCAATCCGGTATTAGAGCCTGTAAAAATAATGGAGGATGTGCAGTCTGTAGCATGTGATAACACCAATACCATGATAATTCGTAAAGATAGTACCCTTTGGATGTGTGGCACAGGTTACGATGGAAAATTCTATAATGGTACCAATGAAATTGAAGGACCTATTTTATCACCGATTAAAATAATGGATAATGTACTACATGTAGCTCTGCAAAATAGTTATTTTTTTGCAGTAAAGAGGGACAATACATTATGGGCGTGGGGAAATAATGATAACAAGAGCTTAGGTAGTAGTCACCTTTCAGTGCCTGTAAAATGGGCGGATAAAGTTAGCAGTATTACAGTTGGATATCAACATAAGGTTATTGCAAAAACGGACAATACAGTTTGGACTGCTGGGAGAAAAGACGGCGTCTATCAAGCAACTCAAAGTAGTCAGAATGAATTAAGACAAACAGCAACTGACCTAATTGATGCCCCAGCACCTTGGGCTTTAGCAGAGGTTAGAGAAGCTGAGTATCGTAAACTTGTGCCTGTTTCTATGCAAAGTGAATATACAAAAATTGTGAATAGAAGCGAATTTTGTACGCTGGCCATCACCTGTATTGAACAAGCACAAGAAATGACAATTGAGCAATATCTCACTGAAAAGGGTATAGAGATTCCAACATCAACACCTTTTACAGACATTGGTTCGATTTCTGAAAGGGCGAGAAAAGATATCATGGCGGCGTATGCGCTTCAAATCGTTTTAGGGACATCTGATACAACTTTTGATCCTAACAATCCAATTACAAGAGAACAAGCTGCTAAAATGCTTACAGCAACTGCCTTTGCACTCGGTGAAAAGACTGATGCTACGATGCCGATATTTGCAGATAGAGATAATATTGCAAATTGGGCTAAGCCATATATCGGATTCGTTTTTGATACTAAAATCATGAGTGGTGTTGGAAATAACAGATTCGATCCAAAAGGCGGTTATCAACGTCAGCAGGCTTATATGACTGTTTTACGAGTATATAAAAAAGTTACTGGCATTGAATAAACAATCCCTTAAATTTGTTATTTTGATAATATTAATGTGGTAAAAATAGACTGATTGAGATCGGTAGGAACGTCCTTGGAAAATCTACGAATTAAGATTTCCAAGGGCGTTTGATTTTGCAGAAAGTTCCAGTAACAATTGTTATCAGAGTTCACAAAATATAAAATGTCTCCATATGTACCACCCCTTTTCTCAATGGTATGGCTAAAACTGTTCAACCTGTAATAAATAATTTTGGTTTGGTCTCTATTAAATCCCTTGTATGGCTAAAGATAAAAATTTTGGACTATAATAATAGGATGTTCTGAGATAAGGATTGTTTAATATAAGATATTTTGTTACAATACGTATAATAAATGTAAAACAATAATATAAGATTTTTGTTAGAGTAGTGGGTCAACCAAATCCTATAGTGATGAAGGTGTCTCGAAGCAACGCTGTTGAGATTACATATCAGCTAGAAACCGCAGTTCGTGAAGATGTTTATGAATATTTAATAGAGCGAGATGATGTTATAGTATCGGCGTTCTTTGTATTTACGCGTTTATTGTGTTATACTATAAGTAAGTCTTAGTCCACACGATATTATAAAGGTGACTGAGTCTTAATAATTAAGTTGATGTTAAACTTGTTTCATTTCTTTATTATTGTACCTATACGTAGGGCAAATTCTTGTTTCTCAAATACTTGGATGGCATACCGCTCATCAAGATATTTTTGAATTATGTATCTCTTATAGATTTCGTTTTCGGTCATCTATTTCATGATATTCCCAACTGCCTTTCAACTAAAATTTCATAAAGAACTATTTCAAACATTTCGATGGATACTTTATTTTACAGTATCTGAAGCTTTGCTATATGCTGAACACGCACAAATTTTAATCTAATAGGAGGATTAATCATGACTAATAAATATCAAAAACTTTTCGAACCCCTTAAGGTGGGTCAACTTACCTTGAAAAATCGTATTGCTATGGCCCCTTTGGGAATGATAGCAATGTCAGATCCCTGTGGCGGATTTTCTGAAAACGCTCAGGAGTATTACATTGAACGTGCAAAAGGTGGTACAGGACTCATTATTACAGGTGTTACAAATGTAAACTATAACGAATTTGTACCGCTGGTAATGCCTTGTGCCACATATCAGCCCTTAATGTTTGCAAAATCTTGCGCTCCTATGAATGAAAGAATTCATGCTTATGATTCTAAAATCTTTCTTCAGCTTACTGCGGGATTTGGTAGAGTTATAATCCCACATTTAATGGAAAAGGGCATTGCCCCATCAAAACAGGAAAACAGATGGGATCCATCTATTATACATAGAGCGATGACAGTTGATGAAATCAAGGAATTGATCGCATCTTTTGTTGCCAGCGCTGTTGTTGCAAAGGAATCAAAATTCGATGGTGTTGAGATTCATGCTGTACATGAGGGATATCTTTTAGATCAGTTCGCTATTTCCCTATATAATAAACGTACAGATGAATATGGCGGAGATTTATTAGGCCGATTAAAGATTACTACTGATATTGTAAAAGGTATTAAGGCTGCTTGCGGCGAGGATTTCCCAGTATCGCTACGTTACAGTTTGAAGAGCTTTGTCAAAGAAATTCGTAAAGGTGCGTTACCTGGTGAGGATTTTATTGAGAAGGGAAAGGATATTGAGGAAGGTATTGAAGCCGCTAAAATCTTAGTGAAGGCTGGCTATGATCTTTTAAATGTAGATGCAGGAACCTACGATTCATGGTATTGGAGTCATCCGCCTATGTACTTTGAAAAAGGTATGTATCGGGAATTTGGTAAAATTTTAAAGGAAAATGTAAATGTTCCAATTATTCTTGCAGGAAGAATGGATAATCCAGAAATGGCCTGTGAGGCACTTGGCACATCATGTGATATTATCGGATATGGCAGGCCTCTGCTTGCAGATCCTTATTTACCAGAAAAAATTCGTACTGAAAAACTAGAAGACATTCGTCCCTGTTTGTCTTGCCAACAAGGTTGCTTAGATAGACTTGCTCATGGTTTACCACTTTCATGTGCAGTAAATCCAGCCTGTGGTAGAGAAAAATCTTTGGCAATCATACCAGCTGTAGATAAGAAAAATGTATTGATTATTGGTGGTGGTCTTTCAGGTATGGAAACAGCACGAGTTTGTGCGATGCGGGGTCATCAGGTCACGCTTGTGGAAAAAGGCGACCAACTGGGTGGCAATATTATTGTGGGTTCTGTACCTGATTTCAAGAAAGATGATCGTGCACTTTTAAAATGGTACACGGTACAGCTTGAGAAACTTCCAGTGGATATTAAGCTCAACTTTAGAGCTGATAAAAAAATGATTGAAAAATCCAATGCGGATGTTGTTATTTTTGCAACTGGTTCAAAACCTATAAAACTAGACTTAGGTAATAAAAATAATATATATACAGCAGATGAAATACTAAAAGATAACAAAAAAGCAGGTGACAATATTGTCTTTGTTGGTGGAGGTTTGGTTGGTTGTGAAACAGCATTGTGGCTACGTCAGCAGGGTAAAAATGTTGCAATTGTAGAAGCAAAACCACAGATACTTGGTGGCGGAGAAGATATGTGCTTTGCAAATTATGATATGCTCAAAGATCTCTTAGTCTTTAACGAAGTGGAAGTGTATCGTAACTCATCCATAAAAACGATAATGGATGATTCCGTCTTAGTGGAAACACCAAATGGAGAGAAAGAAATAAAGGCAGATACTGTCATCGTTGCTGTGGGATATAGTTCTCAAAAAGATCTTTATGACACAATGGTAGGTTCAAATAAGATTGTTTACAATGTTGGTGATTCCCGTAATGTACATAATATTATGTATGCAATATGGGATGCTAACCAAATAGCAAGAGAACTGTAAGTTAATCTAATTATTCAAGGTTAGTTTCAACTGAACTTGAATAGAAAAGGAGTAATTATATGTTAAACAAAGCTAAAATACTAAAGAATTATACATTAAACAGCCTTGATGGGGAAATTGGAAAAGTGAAAGACTTCTATTTTGACGATCGAACCTGGGCTATTCAATATCTGATTGCTGATACAGGAAACTGGTTAACGGGTAGAAAAGTGTTAATTTCACCTAATTTTATAGTCTCCATTAATAAAGAAGAGGAGTACATTACTATTAATCTGACTAAAAGTCAGATTGAAAACAGCCCAGCATTGGATAGTGATAAGCCAGTCTCAAATCAATTCCAGGTGGAATTCCATGGATATTTTGAATCACCCATAGCAGTGGCTGGGATGGGATATGGAGGAACTGGGGCACCGATACCTTACATACCTATTAAAAATTACGACGAAAAGTTCGTAAAAAATGATAAAGAGGCGAATGAATGGGATCCGAATTTACGTAGCACACATTATGTGAGCGGATACAATATTCAAGCCCTAGATGATACCATCGGTCACGTTGATGATTTTATTATAGATGATGATACTTGGGATATACAATATTTAGAAATCGACACAAAAAAATGGCTATTTGGAAGAAAACTTCTCATTTCACCAAAGTGGATAGAGAGCGTTAGTTGGAATGAGTTAAAAGTATTTGTAAATCTTAGCTGTGAAGAAATAAAACAGTCACCAGAGTACACAGAAGCATCTATACTAGATCGAAACTATGAGACAAGACTACATAAGCATTATAACCGTACGGCATATTGGCTTGATAGACAAGAGTTAAAGGATAAATGCAACAAGTAAGCATGAAATTACGAGTTGCTCAGTAAGTAAAGACTAAATGAAGAAGATGCTTTCACGTTAATGCGTAGAAGCATCTTTTTAATGAGCCATAGTATTTAAGATTCTAAACCATATGTAGACAGTAAAAATGCCTATTTCAGACAATTTTTATAAATTCTTATACTAGGGAGGCTATTATTCATTATGCCACATTTTAAGTTGTTCAGGAAAAGACTATAACAAATATAAAAACCAATAATTCATTGACTCAATCCCAAAAAGCGAATAAAATGTAAGTTGAGTATGAGGGCAATTTGTTAAAAAATATCAATTTATATTTCATAAGCAATATCTCGAGCTATTTGGCGTTTCTAAAAGTACTCACAATTTGAAGAGGAGATACAGACAATGAGGATGAAAAATACTAAAACAGGTAATAAAAGTTTTGTCTATTTACTGATCATAATAATGATTTGTGGAAATATGGTAGGTTTGAATTTTGGTGCGAATGTAGTCTATGCAGCTGGAGATTTGCCAAACGCCAATGGCGCTAATGGAACGCAAACAAAACCCTATATTATTAATGAAACATCAGACTTTACTTGGGTTTTTGAAAATAATATTGCAAGATCAAGCTATCTTTTGCAGACGGCAGATATTGACTTGTCTGGTTTTGCTTGGACACCTATTGGACCAAACAATGCGACACCGTTTACAGGAACTTATAACGGTAATGGGTATACAATTAGTAATATGACTCATAATGATGGCAACGTGGCTTACCTGGGCATGTTCGGATATACCACCAATGCGACAATAAAAAATGTGACTTTATATAATGTTAGTTTTACGGGTGGTCAGGTGCAAAACCAAGCTGCTATTGGTGCAATCGCGGGGATGACTACAGGAACTACATTGATTGAGCGCTGTCATGTAACTGGTACAAGTTCAATCATTGGTGCAACGAATGATACAATAGGCGGTATTGTTGGGAGTAATGGTGGGAGTATAAAATATTGTTCAAATTCTGCAACTGTTTCGTCCAGTAATTATGATTCGGGTTCTAAGCCTCATTCGGGTGGTATCGCAGGTTCAAACTGGGGATCCATCGATAATTCTTTTAATAGAGGTAACGTCAGCTGTGGTACAGGTATGGCTTCTGCAGGTGGTATCGTTGGTTTCGGTTATAGCAATGTGCTTTCAAATTGTTACTCAACAGGGACTGTTACTGTAGGTGCAGGATCTGAAGGGGGGGCTATAATCGGTAATATTACGGATGCAGTAAATGTAAGTGGCAATTATTATCTTAGTGGTGTTGCTGCAAATGGGATAGGTAAGCTGGATTCGGTTGCTGGACCATCAGAAACAGGAACTACGGCAACATCATCTGCAGATTTGAAATTAGAAGGTACATATGATGATAGTGTTTGGGATTTTGCAGGGAATACATGGATACTTCAATCGGGAATTAATAATGATTATCCATTTATTAAAGGCGTAGCGCCTGTAGCTGTAACGATTGATGCTACAGCACTTACAGTTACAACGGGAACTGTTGGAGGAGATGTTACTTCAACAGGTTATGGCACCATTTCTGAGAAGGGTATAGAGTACACGAAAAGTGCTGAGAATAGTTTTACAACGGTTATTGCATCTACAAGCGGAACTGGTGTATTTAGTGTTGATTTATCAGGACTTACGCCAAACACGACCTATTATGTAAGAGCTTATGCAGTGAATGAAGTAGGGACATCTTACGGAGAACCTATTCTTTTTACAACAAATCCATTGGCGCCACAACTGCCCTTGAATCTATTGCAAGGAAATATCGTAGGAACTACGAAAGCAGTTATTAGCGATATGACAACAGATAGATTTGTCGTGAATATAACCGATGCGTCAGTAGGGTATGTTGAAGCAGGGGATACAGCGCCTTCATCCGGTGTGAATTTCATTGATAATTATGTATCAGGAAGTGATATTTCCAATGGTGTTGTAGTCGGGAAGTATTTACAGATTTATGATGTTGATAACCTCGGAGAAGTGGTTAAATTTACAGAGATTCAAATCAATAATGGACATATAAAAGCGGATAATATTATGCTTCCAATTAATGAAGGTTTTGAAAATGGAGGCAGTATACCAAGTAATTGGGGACAGCAGATTGTTAACAGTATGGGTTCAAATGTAAACTGGACTTTTACAAATACGAGTACAGAAGACTCAGTAACAGCTACGCCTTATGCTGGTGGATACATGGCTAAGGCAGATTTCTACTCATCTGATGCTGGTGCATCAGCTAGATTAAACCTTATTAGAAATTTCAGCCTGCCTGAAGGTGGATCATATGAATTTAGTTTTTATATGTTTCATAGTACAGAAAATGATTATGGAGCTGATGATGCAATTCAACCACAGATTTCACTTAATGATGGAAATACCTGGACTGATCTTGGCACACAAATAAGACGTATCACTGGGGATACAGGTTGGGTTAAACATACCATCAGCTTAGATGCTTATGCTGGTGAATCAAATGTTAGAGTCGGTTTTTTGGCGATATCTAATTATGGTTATAGTGTGTTTTTCGATAATGTTGAAATAAAATCACTCGCACTTGATGCCAAAGCATTAACAGCGGACACTAGTAGCAATGATGTGGACCATGACATTGAGATTACCTTTGGAGCAGATGCAGGATTTGAAGTTGCAGTTACAGGAGTAAGCTTCAATGGAACAGCCCTAACAGTGACAACGGACTATGTTGTAAGCAGTGGA